>NZ_JBIDAJ010000001.1:364535-620987 GCF_043202395.1 Streptomyces sp. NPDC048197 | reverse complement strand
TCACCCGGTGCCCCCCCCCCACATGTCCATCTGGTCCCCGGCCCCGGCCCGCCCCCCCCCCCCCCCCCCGCCGGGGGCGGGCCCCCCCGCCCCGCCCGCGGCCGCGTCCGCACTGCAAACAGCCGCGCCGGCACCCCCACCCCGTCCAGTACGATATTGACGTTCCGTAAAGCAAATCCTCACTCACCGTAGCGACTTGGGAGCAGCCGGCAATGGCTCGACACCTCATCACCAGCGCCCTTCCGTACATCAACGGGATCAAGCACCTGGGCAACATGGTGGGGTCCATGCTCCCGGCCGACGTGTATTCCCGGTATCTGCGGCAGCGGGGGCACGACGTGCTCTACATCTGTGCGACGGACGAGCACGGGACCCCGGCCGAGCTGGCGGCGAAGGAGGCCGGGCAGTCGGTCGATGCGTTCTGCGGTGAGCAGCACGAGAAGCAGAAGGCGATCTACGAGGGCTTCGGGCTGCGGTTCGACTACTTCGGGCGGAGTTCCTCGCCGGAGAACGTCGAGCTCACCCAGCACTTCGCGCGCAAGCTGCAGGAGAACGGCTTCATCGAGGAGCGCGCCATCCGGCAGGTCTACTCCAACGCCGACGAGCGCTTCCTGCCCGACCGCTACATCGTCGGCACCTGTCCGCACTGCGGCTACGACAAGGCGCGCGGCGACCAGTGCGAGAACTGCACCCGGGTGCTGGACCCGACCGACCTGATCGACGCCCGGTCGGCGATCAGCGGCAGCGGTGACCTGGAGGTGCGGGAGACCAAGCACCTGTTCCTGCTCCAGTCGAAGCTGCAGCACGAGGTCGAGGGCTGGCTGGAGGGCAACGGCAGCAAGGAGTGGCCGACCCTCGCGTCCTCGATCGCGCACAAGTGGCTGACCGAGGGCCTGCAGGACCGGGCGATCACCCGTGACCTGGACTGGGGCGTCCCGGTGCCGGCGGACGTGTGGCCGGAGCTGGCGGCCGAGGGCAAGGTCTTCTACGTCTGGTTCGACGCACCGATCGAGTACATCGGCGCGACGAAGGAGTGGGCCGACGTCGACCCGGAGAATCGCGACTGGAAGTCGTGGTGGTACGAGGCCGAGGACGTCCGCTACACGGAATTCATGGCCAAGGACAACGTGCCGTTCCACAGCGTGATGTTCCCGGCGACGCAGCTGGGGACCCGTGAGCCGTGGAAGAAGGTCGACTTCCTCAAGGCCTTCAACTGGCTGAACTACTACGGCGGGAAGTTCTCCACCTCGCAGCGCCGGGGCGTCTTCACGGACGCGGCGCTGGAGCTGCTGCCGGCCGACTACTGGCGCTACTTCCTGATGGCCCACGCGCCGGAGTCGGACGACACCTCCTTCACCTGGGAGCTGTTCTCGTCGTCGGTGAACAAGGACCTCGCGGACACGCTCGGCAACTTCGTCAACCGGGTGCTGTCGTTCTCCCGCAAGCGGTTCGGCGACGAGGTTCCGGCGGGTGCCGAGGCCGGTGCCGCGGAGCAGAAGCTGGGCGAGGAGATCGCCGGGCTGCTGGCGGAGTACGAGGGCCACATGGAGGCGCTGCAGTTCCGCAAGGCGTCGGCCTCGCTGCGCGCCCTGTGGAGCGCGGGCAACTCCTACCTGGAGGAGAAGGCCCCCTGGCTGGAGATCAAGACGGACAAGGACGCGGCGGCGCTGACGCTGCGCACCGCGATGAACCTGATCCACCTGTACGCGGTGGTCTCCGAGCCGTTCATCCCGGCGTCGGCGAAGGCGATGCGGAGCGCGTTCGCGCTGGCGGACGACACCGCCGTGTGGGTCTCGCAGGACGAGGCGAAGGCGCTGGCGTCGGTGCCGGCGGGGACGCCGTTCACGGTGCCGCCGGTGCTCTTCGCGAAGATCACCGAGGAAGACCTGGACTCGTACCGCGAGCGTTTCGGTGGTGCGGAGGGCTGACCCTCCTGGTCCGGTGAGCGACCGGTCCCCCTGCCTGTATGCGCCCGTCCCGCCCTTGAGGGTGGGACGGGCGCATGTGCTTTGTGGGGCCGGCTCTGGGCGGACGGCGCTCAGGGCTTGGTGGCCGGTGAGACGTAGGCGGTCAGCCGCTTCAGGCCGGGGGTCGGCGGGAGGGAGACCTTGCGCCAACCGCGGGCGTAGTGCGGGGGCCGCCGGCCGGACACGAGGAGGACAGCGGCGGGGCTGCGGCTGCCGAGCCGGGTCAGCGCGGCCGGGGTGATGCTGGCGTCGTGGCCGGCGGGCTGGCGGGACGCGCAGCCGGCCTGGTACGCCACGCGGACCGCCTCCTCACCGCTGACGGCGCACGGCGGCCGGAGACCGGCGGTGCGCAGGGTCCGGGCGATCCGGCCGATGTCGGTCTGGGCGCGTACCGTTCCGCGCTGCATCTTGTGCAGGATCGCCAGCTGGACCGCCTCATGGCCCAGCAGGACGAGGGCCAGCAGGGCCACCGCCGCGGCGTGCCGCCGGCGGGGGAGGAGGGTCAGCCGGCACAGGAACCAGGCGGCGGGCATCATCAGCAGGGCGTACGCCGGCAGCAGGAAGCGCGGGGCGGCGTAGTCGACCGCCAGGAGGTAGGGGGCGGCGAGGCAGAGGCCGACCAGGGACGGGAGCACGACGGGTGCCGCGCCGTAACGGTGCAGCGAGCCGTCGGGGTCGTGGAGGCGGAGGGTCGGCCAGGTCTGCCCGTCCCGCTGCCCCGCGCCGCCGGTGGCGAGGCGGTTGGCCCGGGCCGCGTCCAGGACCAGGCTGCCCAGCCGTACGGGGTCGAGCCAGAGGCCGTCGCGCCGGGCGGAGTGCGGTCCGTGGCCGGGCGGCCACACCGGTCCGTAGCGGTGCAGCGCGCCGCCGGGTTCGCGGGCGCGTACCGCGGCCCAGACCGCGCCGAGCACGGCCAGCGGGAGCGCGCACCACCATGCCGCCGCCACCGGATGGTCCCAGGCCAGATGGCAGGGGCGGCACAGGGTCTTGCCCTGGAGCGCCCGGGCGTGGTCGGCGAAGGACGGGTGCCAGCCGAGGCCGCCCTGGATCTCCGCGGCCTGCCGCAGCCGGGCGGCGAAGCCGCCGTAGGAGACGTACGCCTCGATGATCCACTCGGCGCATCCGAGGGCGAGACCGGCCGGGAGGGCGAGCAGGACGGTGGACCGGCGCCAGGTAGGTACGACGAGCCCGGCCAGGAAGAGCGGAACGGCCAGCCATACGGCGTCGGTGGGGCGCATCAGCGCGACCAGTGCCACCGCGGCGGCCAGGCCGGTGGCGGCGCCCCGGCCGGCCTCCGGGGCCAGCTGTACGGGCGGCTGGCGCACGGCGAGCAGGAAGCAGCCGGTGGCGATGAGCGCGGCGTAGCCGACCCACAGGTTGGGCATGGCCTGCGGTCCGTAGAAGAGGGTGACCCACAGCCCGGCGAACAGCGCGCCGCCGAGCGCCGGGACGGGCGGCGGCAGCAGGCGCCGCCAGATGCAGAGGGTGAGCAGGAGCCCGGCGCCGGAGAGCAGCGCGAGGTAGCAGTGCAGCACGGGGGCCGAGGTCGTGAGGGCGACGACCGGGGCGAGGAGGAGGGTGACGCCGCGGGCGCGCGGGGCGCTGAAGTACGCAGCCGGGGTGTGCGGATCGACCTGGCTGACGTAGACCGTCTCGTCCCATCCCAGGCCGGGGGTGGCGACGGCGAAATAGAGCTGCCCGGCGGTGAAGACGGCGGCCACGGTGATCAGCCATCGCAGATCACTGCCCGGTGCGGGGCGCGTCGGACGGTCCCGCGGGCCCAGGCCGGTCGTGCCGGGGAGGAGGCTGGCTTGCTGCATGGGCACCACCCTGCGGGGGTGGCGCCCGACCGGCCACATGTGTGGTGCGGTTGGAGCACAGGACGCCGCGCGGTGCATGCCCGAGGCACCGGGTCGCGACATGGCGAGGGGCGGTGTTTCACGTGAAACGAACGACGTGAAACACCGCCCCTGCGGCCTGGCGGGAGCCGGTCCGGCCCCTGCCGGTGAGGGCTACTTCACCTGCGGCTTGCGGACGTTGAGGTGGAGCTCCTTGAGCCGGGTCTCTTCCAGCTCGGTCGGCGCGCCCATCATCAGGTCCTGCGCGTTGCCGTTCAGCGGGAACGCGATGGTCTCGCGGATGTTCGGCTCGTCCGCGAGCAGCATGACGATGCGGTCGACGCCGGGGGCGATACCGCCGTGCGGCGGGGCGCCGAAGCGGAAGGCGCGCAGCATGCCCGCGAACTTCTCCTCGACGGTCTCACGGTCGTAGCCCGCGATCTCGAAGGCCTTGATCATGATGTCCGGCTCGTGGTTCCGGATCGCGCCGGAGGACAGCTCGACGCCGTTGCAGACGATGTCGTACTGCCAGCCCAGGATGTCCAGCGGGTCCTTCTCCTCCAGGTCCTTCATGCCGCCCTGCGGCATCGAGAAGGGGTTGTGCGAGAAGTCGATCTTGCCGGTCTCCTCGTCCCGCTCGTACATCGGGAAGTCGACGATCCAGCAGAAGCGGAAGACGTTCTCCTCGAAGTGGCCGGCGCGCTTGGCGGCCTCGACGCGGACCGCGCCCATGATCTTCGAGACCTCGTCGAACCCGCCCGCGCCGAAGAAGACCGCGTGGCCGGCCTCCAGCCCGAGGCGCTCGGTGAGGACCTTGACGTTCTCCTCGGTGAGGAACTTGGCGATCGGGCCGGTCAGCGAGCCGTCCTCGCCGACGCGCACCCAGGCCAGGCCCTTGGCGCCCTGCTGGACCGCGTAGTCGCCGAGCTGGTCGAAGAACTTGCGCGGCTGGTCCTGGACGGCCGGCACCGGCAGCGCGCGGACGTGCTTGCCCGCGAACGCCTTGAACTCCGAGCCCTCGAAGACGTCGGTGATGTCGACCAGTTCGAGCTGGGTGCGCAGGTCCGGCTTGTCGGAGCCGTACTTCAGCATCGCCTCTCGGAACGGGATGCGCGGGAACGGTGAGGTGACGTGCCGGCCGCCGCCGAACTCCTCGAACAGCTCGGTCATCAGCTTCTCGACCGGCTGGAAGACGTCCTCCTGCTCGACGAAGGACATCTCGACGTCGAGCTGGTAGAACTCGCCCGGCGAGCGGTCCGCGCGGGCGTCCTCGTCGCGGAAGCACGGGGCGATCTGGAAGTACCGGTCGAAGCCCGAGATCATCAGCAGCTGCTTGAACTGCTGCGGGGCCTGCGGCAGCGCGTAGAACTTGCCCGGGTGGAGACGGGACGGCACGACGAAGTCGCGGGCGCCCTCCGGGGAGGTGGCGCTGAGGATCGGCGTGGCCATCTCGTTGAAGCCGAGGGCGACCATCTTCTGACGGATGGACGCGATGACCGCCGAGCGCAGCATGATGTTGCGGTGCATCCGCTCGCGGCGCAGGTCGAGGAAGCGGTACTCCAGGCGCCGCTCCTCGTTGACGCCGTCGTCCGCGTTGATCGTGAACGGGATCTGCTGGGCCGCGCCCAGGACCTCGACCTCGGTGACCTCGATCTCGATCTCGCCGGTGGGCAGCTCCGGGTTGACGTTCTCGGCGCCGCGGGAGACGACCTTGCCGTCGACGCGGACGACCGTCTCCTTCGTCAGCTTGTCGAGCGCCTCGGCGCCGGGGGTGCCGGGGCGGGCCACGAGCTGGACGAGACCGTAGTGGTCGCGCAGATCGATGAAGAGGATGCCGCCCAGGTCACGACGATTGTGCAGCCAGCCGCTGAGGCGGACGTCGGTGTCGACGTCCGCGGCTCGGAGCTCGCCGCAGTTATGGGACCGGTACCGGTGCATCGCTCATCCAAGTCGTCGCGAGTGTCGAGGTGAGGAGTTGTCGGGAGGGGGGCGGGGGTCGGGATCCGGTGCGGACGCCCGGCCGCTCTCCCCGTGGATCACCCGAAAGGCCACCCCAGGATTGACATAACCGCTCCAGGTTACCGCCCCGGCACCCGGCACTTCGTTGACATATACGCATCAGCGATTCCCGGGGGGTTCGCGGCACGATTCCGGCGCGATCACCGGGGTGTGCCGGGGGCGGCGACTGCGACGAGGGTCACGTTCCGTTCTCTGGTCGGCCTCCGGCAAACGCCCCTAAAGTGAGGCAATGCGCACCAAGGACCTCCTGGCTGCCATCGCAACCGGCCTCTGGCGCTGGGACAACGCCACGGGACGGGTGAGCCTCGACGCCGAGGCGGCCCGGCTGCTCGGGTTGCCGGCCGAGCCGGTGGAGCTGAGCGAGGCGGCGGTGCGTTCCCGTTTTCATCCCGTCGACTTCGCCGAGGTCAACGGGATCGTGCAGCTCGCGGCCGCCGAGGAGACGCTGGCCGAGGCCCGGATGCGGGTCGTCGACGAGCAGGGGCAGGTGCTTCGGCTGGTCCGCTCCCGGTCCCGGCCCCGCATGGTCGACGGGGATTTCGAGCTGGTCGGCACCCTCCAGGAAGTGCCCGAGCCGCTGCCCGGCACCTCCGCCGCACACACCACGGTCACCGGCGACTGGCGCCGCTCGCGCGAGGCGTTCCTGCTGGACGCGGGGCGGGCGCTGGCCGAGGCCCGGTCCACCGCCGAGGTGCTGCGGGTGGCGGCGGGACTGTCGATGCCCGGTTTCATGCCGGAGGGGCTCGCGGTCTTCGGGATCGAGGGCGACCGGGTGTCGGTCATCGGCCACCACGGCCACCGGCCCGGCGACGAGCAGCCGTTCCTCGACATGCCGCTGGAGACGGAGTACCCGGCCGCGGAGGTGATCCGCACCGGCCGGGCCATCTATCTGCCCACGCCCGAGGAGTACCGCGGCCGCTACCCGGCCACCTGGCCGCTGGCCGCCCGTTTCGGCCGGACGTCCTGGGCGTTCCTGCCGCTGGTCAACGCGGGCCGGACGATCGGTGCCTGGATGGCGGGGTTCGCCGAGCCGGTCGCCTTCACGCCCGACGAGCGCTCGGTGCTGACCACCGTCGCCCGGATGCTGGCCCAGGCGCTGGCCCGGGCCGGGATGCAGGAGGAACAGCAGGAGCTGACGCTCGGCCTGCAGCGCAGCATGCGGCCGACGGTGCAGCCGGACATCCCGGGGATGACGGTCGCGGCGCGCTACGTCCCCACCGGTGGCGGGCTGGAGGTGGGCGGCGACTGGTACGACATGATCCCGCTGCCGTCGGGCCGGATCGCGCTGGTCATCGGGGACGTACAGGGCCATGACGTACGGGCCGCGGGCCTGATGGGGCAGCTGCGGATCGCGCTGCGGGCCTATGCGTCCGAGGGGCACCACCCGGACGCGGTGCTCTCGCGGGCGTCCCGGTTCCTGGCCGGGATCAATGCGACGGAGTTCCGCGGCCACGGCGAGGACCAGCGGTTCGCCACCTGTCTGTACATCGAGGTGGACCCGTCGACCGGGCTGCTGGACATCGCACGGGCCGGCCACCCCGACCCGGCGATCCGGCTGTGCGACGGGACGATGCTGATCCGTCCGACCGCGGGCGGGCTGCCGCTGGGCATCGTCCCGGACGCCGACTACCCCACCACCCGCCTCGTCCTGGAGCCCGGCGAAACGATGCTGGTCTGCACCGACGGGCTGATCGAGACCGGCGGGCACGACCTGGAGACCGGGTGGTCGCGACTGCGCGGCATCATCGAGTCGCACGAGGTCGGGGCGGACGAGGCGGATCTGGAACGGCTCGCCGACGCCCTGGTCCAGGCCGTGCACGGGCCGCCCTCACACCACACCACCGGACCGCTGGTGGACCGCCGCGAGGACGACATCGCCCTTCTGCTGCTGTGCCGGGAGGGCGGCAGCTGCGGCGTCGGGACCGGGGGACTGCTGGCGCAGCAGCCCGTACGGCGCACCGCGCTCTCCGTGGCCCAGGCCGAACCGCACCGGATAGCCGAGGCCCGCCGGCAGGTCCGCGAGGTGCTGCACGACTGGGCCGACCCGGACCAGGTCGACTCGGCGGTGCTGATGGTCTCCGAAATGGTCACCAACGTCCTGCTGCACACCGACGGGGACGCGCTGCTGGTCGCCGAGATCTGCGGGGAGCGCGGCGCCCGCCGGGTCCGGGTCGACGTCTCCGACAGCAGCGACGAGCTGCCGCACCGGCGCAGCCCCGGCGAACTGGCCTCCTCGGGGCGGGGGTTGGTGCTGCTGGAGCTGCTGGCCGGGAGGTGGGGCGTGGATCCGCGCGGCGACGGCAAGTCGACGTGGTTCGAGCTCTACGAGGACGTGGGGGACGCGCTGGGCCCGGTGTCGCCGGAGCTGGAGCCGGAGCCGGAGTCCGAGTCCGCCGCGTAGTGCTTGCGCAGTTCGTGCAGGACGCCGGAGACCGCGGCGGTCAGCGGGACGGACAGCAGCATGCCGAGGATGCCGGCCACGCTGGCGCCGGCCGTGATCGCCAGCATCACCGTCGCCGGGTGCATCTGGACCGTCCGGCTCTGGATCATCGGCTGCAGGACATGGCCCTCCAGCACCTGGACGGCGAGGACGACGCCGAGCGTCCACAGCGCGATCACGAAGCCCCGGTCGGCGAACGCGACCAGGATCGCCACCGCGCCGGAGATGAACGCGCCGAGGTAGGGGATGTATGCGCCGACGAAGACCAGGGCACCCAGGCCCGGGGCGCCCGGGACCTGGAGGATCAGCAGGCCGACGGTGATGCACAGGGCGTCGATCAGCGCGATGAAGGTGGTGCCCCGCATGAAGCCCTGTATGGCCTGGAAGCCGCGGCGGGCCATCCGTTCGAGCTGCGGCCCCGAATTGCCGGGCGCCCAGTCGTGCAGCGCGCGGACGGCCTTGTCCGCGTCGCGGAGGAAGAAGAACGTCAGCAGCAGGGCGAGGACCGAGGCGGCGATGAACTGGCCGACGACGCTGACCCCGGCCAGCAGCCCGGAGGCCGCCTCGCCGCCGAACCTGGTGACCAGGCTCTTGGCGTTGGAGGCCAGGTCGTCGAGCGACGCACCGGCCATGCCGAAGTTCTTGGAGAGGCCCTGGCCGGCCTCCTTGAGCGAGGCGATGATCTGGTCCCCGGTGTCCACCAGCGCACTGACGACGACGTATCCGGCGCCGCCGACCACCACCAGCAGGACGGCGCAGGTCAGCCCGGCCGCCAGTGAGCGGTTGAGCCGCATCGCCACCAGCCGCCGGTAGAGCGGCCCGAGCAGCGCACTGCCGAGCAGCGCCAGCAGCACCGGCGTGACCGCCGCACTGAGGAAGACGCACAGCCATACGCCGACGGCCAGCACGGACGCGACCAGCAGCGCCACCACGCACCAGGCCGCGGCACGGCGGGCCTCGACCGGCAGCAACGGCTTCTCCGTCAGCGGCCGTTCGGGGCCGGAGCCGCTCCGGTCATGATCGGAATCGTTTCGCACCCGGACAGTCCACCACGGCGCACGGTCCGGAAACGGGCGGGGGAACGCGCCGGGACGGTGTTTCACGTGAAACACCGCCCCTCATCACGAGGTCCGACGCCGGGTCAGTGCTCCCCGGCGGGGATCGTGCCGAGCCGTCCGGCCTGGAAGTCCTCGAAGGCCTGGGCCAGTTCGGCATGGGTGTTCATCACGAACGGGCCGTAGTGCATCATCGGCTCGCGGATCGGCAGCCCACCCAGCAGCACCACCTCGAAGTTCGGGCTGCGCGACTCCTGGGTCTCGTCCGCCCGGATCGTGAGCGAGTCGCCGGCTCCGAACACCACCGTCTGGCCCATGCGGAACGGGCGTCCCTCCGCGCCGGCGGTGCCACGGCCGGCCAGGGCGTAGGCAAGGGCGTTGAAGTCCTTGCGCCAGGGGAGGGTCAGCTCGGCGCCGGGGTTCACCGACACATGCATCATCGTGATCGGCGTGTGCGTGATGCCCGGGCCGTGGTGGTCGTCGACGTCGCCGGCGATCAGGCGCAGCAGCGCCCCGCCGTCGGCGGAGGTCAGCAGCTTGACCTGGCCGCCGCCGATGTCCTGGTAGCGGGGGGCCATCATCTTGTCGCTCTTCGGCAGGTTGACCCACAGCTGGAGGCCGTGGAAGAGACCGCCGGACATGACCAGCGACTCCGGCGGCGCCTCGATGTGCAGCAGGCCGGAGCCCGCCGTCATCCACTGTGTGTCACCGCCGTTGATGACCCCGCCACCGCCGTGCGAGTCCCGGTGCACGAACGTGCCGTCGATCAGGTACGTGACGGTCTCGAAGCCGCGGTGCGGGTGCCAGGGCGTGCCCTTGGGCTCTCCGGGCGCGTACTCCACCTCGCCCATCTGATCCATCATGATGAACGGGTCGAGGTGCTTGTAGTCGATGCCGGCGAAGGCCCGGCGCACCGGGAAGCCCTCACCCTCGAATCCGCTCGGCGCGGTGGCGACGCCCAGCACGGGACGGGTCTGCGCCGCGGCGGGTGCCGCCACGCGGGGCAGGGTCAGCGGGTTCTCTACGGTCACAGCGGGCATGACGGCCTCCTCGGTCGCTCACAACTTAGTTGAATACTGAACAACCTGCAAGGCATAGCCATTCCCGCGGGCGTTTTCGCAGGTCACAGAACACAGCAGACGGCCGGCCGAACAGTGTCGGCCGGCCGTTCAGGAAGGCGGGGCGGTCTCCGCGGTGCGCTCAGCCGCCTGCGCGGCGAGGGCGCCTAGCCGTACATCCGCCGCATCGCGAAGTCGACCATCTGCTCCACGGCCTTGGCGTCGAAGACCATCCGGTGGTCCCCCTCCATGTCGAGGACGAAGCCGTAGCCGGTCGGCAGCAGGTCGAGCACCTCGGCGCCGGTGATCACGAAGTACTTGGACTCCTTGCCCGCGTACCGCCGGAGCTCCTTGAGCGAGGTGAACATCGGGATCACCGGCTGCTGGGTGTTGTGCAGCGCCAGGAAGCCGGGGTTGTCACCGCGCGGGCAGTACACCTTGGACGTCGAGAAGATGCCCTGGAAGTCCTCGGCCGACATCGAGCCGGTGGTGAAGGCGCGCACCGCGTCGGCGAGCGAGGGCGGGGACGGCTCGGGGTAGAGCGGCTGTTCGCCGTAGCCCCCGGGGGCCGGCTGCTGCGGCGGTGGCGGAGGCGCGCCGTACTGCTGCCCGGCACCCGCGTTCTGGTCGTAGCCGTACATGCGCCTCAGCCTACTGAGTCGGCGCGGTACCGCGGGACGCTCGTCACAGATGGGCGGAAGGGGTTGATTCTTATTACCCGCGGGTAGCATCATGCTAGCTACTAGCCGGTATTGCGTCTGAGGTCCCAGCCTTGGGGTCCTCTCCCGAACCCTTACGGAGCCGTACCCATGGGCCACTACAAGTCGAATCTCCGCGACATCGAGTTCAACCTCTTCGAGGTGCTGGGCCGTGACCGCGTGTACGGCACCGGACCGTTCGCGGAGATGGATGTCGACACCGCCAAGAGCGTGCTGTCCGAGATCGCCCGACTGTCGGAGAACGAGCTCGCCGAGTCCTTCGCCGACACGGACCGCAACCCCCCGGTCTTCGACCCGGACACCAACACCGCGCCGGTCCCGGACACCTTCAAGAAGAGCTACCAGGCCTTCATGGACGCCGAGTGGTGGCGTCTGGGCATCCCGGAGGAGCTCGGCGGCACCACCGCGCCCCGCTCCCTCCTCTGGGGCTTCGCCGAGACGATCCTGGGCGCCAACCCGGCCGTGTGGATGTACGCCTCCGGCCCCGCCTTCGCCGGTGTGCTCTTCGACGAGGGCACCGAGGAGCAGCACCGCATAGCCCAGCTGATGGTGGACAAGCAGTGGGGCTCCACCATGGTGCTCACCGAGCCGGACGCCGGTTCGGACGTCGGTGCCGGCCGCACCAAGGCCACCCAGCAGGAGGACGGCTCCTGGCACATCGAGGGCGTCAAGCGCTTCATCACCTCCGGTGAGCACGACATGTCCGAGAACATCGTGCACTTCGTCCTCGCCCGCCCCGAGGGTCACGGCCCGGGCACCAAGGGCCTGTCGCTGTTCATCGTGCCGAAGTACGACTTCGACTGGGAGACCGGCGAGCTGGGCGAGCGCAACGGCGTCTACGCCACGAACGTCGAGCACAAGATGGGCCTGAAGGCCTCCAACACCTGCGAGATGACGTTCGGCGCCAACCACCCCGCCAAGGGCTGGCTGCTCGGCGAGAAGCACGACGGCATCCGCCAGATGTTCAAGATCATCGAGTTCGCCCGGATGATGGTCGGCACGAAGGCCATCGCCACCCTCTCCACCGGCTACCTCAACGCCCTGGAGTACGCCAAGGAGCGCGTGCAGGGCCCGGACCTGGCCGCCTTCACCGACAAGACCGCGCCGCGCGTCACCATCACCCACCACCCCGACGTGCGCCGCTCGCTGATGACGCAGAAGGCGTACACCGAGGGCATGCGCGCCCTGGTGCTCTACACCGCCACGGTCCAGGACGAGATCCTCATCAAGGAGGCCGCGGGCGAGGACGCGAGCGCCGCGAACCGCCTCAACGACCTGCTGCTGCCGATCGTCAAGGGCTACGGCTCCGAGCGGTCCTACGAGCAGCTGGCGCAGTCGCTGCAGACCTTCGGCGGCTCCGGGTACCTCCAGGAGTACCCGATCGAGCAGTACATCCGCGACGCCAAGATCGACACCCTCTACGAGGGCACCACCGCGATCCAGGGCCAGGACTTCTTCTTCCGGAAGATCGTCCGGGACCAGGGCCAGGCGCTGACCGTGCTGTCCGAGGAGATCAAGAAGTTCCTCGCCGACAACACCGGCGGCGAGGAGCTGGCGCAGGCCCGCGGCGAGCTGGCGAAGGCCGCCGCCGACCTGGAGGCGATCGTCGGCGCCATGCTGACCGACCTCGCCGCGACTGAGCAGGACGTCAAGTCCATCTACAAGGTCGGCCTCAACACCACCCGCCTGCTGATGGCCTCCGGCGACGTCGTCGTCGGCTACCTCCTCCTCAAGGGCGCGGCGGTGGCCGCGGAGAAGCTGGCCGGCGCCTCGGCGAAGGCGGTGTCTGCCAAGGATGTGCCCTTCTACACCGGCAAGATCGCCGCGGCGAAGTTCTTCGCGCACAACATCCTGCCGGGCGTCTCCGTCCAGCGATCCCTCGCCGAGTCCGTCGACCAGTCGCTGATGGAGCTCGACGAGGCCGCGTTCTGAGAGAGCGCACAGGGAACGGCAGGTCCGCGTGGAGGGGCAGGGTCCGCTGCCCGGGCGCGCGGCCTTCCCGAGGGCCTCTGTACCGGCGTTCTTAGAGGTCTCTCATAGAGGCAGTCCAGACTGACGTTGTCCGCCTCCCTTCCCCCGGGGAGGCGGGCTTCGTCATTCGTGGCCCGACCTACCCGCCCAGCAGACCGGAATCGTTCGTTCCAGTGGGGTTCTCGTTCTGGAATGCAGAAATCGTGGCCGGAAGGGAGCGGAGTCACTCCGCACGCGCACGGGGAATGCGGGGCCCGGCTCCTTATGCTGAATCCATGACCAACTCCGCCCGCTTCGATCGCGGCCACACCGACGACCTGATGTCCTTCCTCGCCGCCAGTCCGTCGCCGTACCACGCGGTCGCCAATGCGGCGGAGCGGCTGGAAAAGGCAGGTTTCCGGCAGGTCGCGGAGACCGACGCCTGGGACGGCGAGAGCGGCGGACGGTACGTGCTGCGCGGCGGCGCGATCATCGCCTGGTACGTCCCCGAGGGCGCGAACGCGGCGAGTCCGTACCGAATTGTCGGGGCTCACACCGACTCTCCCAATCTGCGGGTGAAACCGATTCCGGACACCGGCGCCCGCGGCTGGCGGCAGGTCGCCGTGGAGATCTACGGCGGCACCCTCCTCAACACCTGGCTCGACCGCGATCTCGGGCTGAGCGGCCGGGTGACGCTCGCCGGCGGGGAGCACCGGCTCGTGCACGTGGACCGGGCGCTGCTGCGGGTGCCGCAGCTCGCCGTGCACCTCGACCGCTCGGTCAACGCCGAGGGCCTCAAGCTCGACAAGCAGCGGCACATGACGCCCATCTGGGGCCTGGGCGAGGTGGCCGAGGGCGATCTGATCGCCTTCGTCGCCGAGGAGATCGGCGTCCCGGCCGGGGACATCAAGGGCTGGGACCTGATGGTGCACAGCATCGAGCCACCGGCCTACCTGGGCCGCGACCGCGAACTGGTCGCCGGGCCGCGGATGGACAACCTGCTGTCCGTGCACGCCGGTACGGCCGCGCTCACCGCGGCCGCCGCCCAGGGCTCCGCGCTGACCAGCATCCCGGTGCTGGCCGCCTTCGACCACGAGGAGAACGGCAGCCAGTCCGACACCGGCGCCGACGGCCCGCTGCTCGGCACGGTCCTGGAGCGCTCGGTGTTCGCCCGCGGCGGCTCGTACGAGGACCGGGCCCGGTCCTTCGCCGGCACCATCTGCCTGTCCTCCGACACCGGGCACGCCGTCCACCCCAACTACAGCGAGCGGCACGAGCCGGGGCACCAGCCGATGCCCAACGGCGGTCCGATCCTGAAGGTGAACGTCAACCAGCGCTACGCCACGGACGGCAGCGGGCGGGCCGTCTTCGCGGCGGCCTGCGAGCGCGCCGGCGTGCCGTGGCAGAGCTTCGTCTCCAACAACTCGATGCCGTGCGGGACCACCATCGGGCCGATCACCGCGGCCCGGCACGGCATCGCGACCGTCGACATCGGCGTGGCGATCCTGTCCATGCACTCGGCCCGCGAACTGTGCGGCGCCGAGGACCCCCACCTGCTCGCGAACGCCCTGACGGCCTTCCTGGAGGGCTGAGTTGGACTTCTCGCTGCTCGGCCCGATCGCCGTGACGGCCGGCTCCCGGGAGCTGCCCCTCGGCCCCGCAAAACGGCGCAGTGTGCTGGCGCTGCTGTTGCTGCAGCCCAACACCACCGTTCCGCTGGAGCAGTTGATCGACTCCCTGTGGGAGGACGAGCCGCCCGAGCATGCGCGCACGGTCGTCCAGGGGCACGTCTCCCGGCTGCGCGCCACGCTCGCCGAGGGCGGCGCCGATGCGTACGGCATCGAGCTGGCCACCCACGGCTCGGCCTATCTGCTGCGGCTGCCGGAGGAGCTGATCGACGCCCACCGGTTCAGCGAGCTGGTGACGCTGGCCCGTCCCGAGGCGGCTCCGGCCGATGCGGTGGCGCTGCTGCGCGAGGCGCTGGGCCTGTGGCGCGGGCCGGCGCTGACCGGCACGGTCACCAGCCCGCCGTTCGCGGCCGCGGCGCATGCCCTGGAGGAGCGCCGGCTGGCGGCCGTGGAGGCGCTGGGCCGGGCGCACGGCGCGCTCGGCGAACACGACCAGGCGGTGGCGATCCTCTACTCCGCGGCAGCCAACCACCCGTTGCGGGAAGGGCTGATCGCCGGGCTGATGCGGGCGCTGTTCCGCACCGGGCGGCAGTCCGACGCGCTGGAGTGGTTCCACCGCACCCGTCGGCTGCTCAACGAGGAACTGGGCGTCGACCCCGGCGAGCGGCTGCGCGGCGCGTACGAGGAGATCCTGCGCGCGGAGGCGGCGGGCAGCGGGCGCGGGAGCACGAAGAAGCCGGCGACGGGCGGGGACCGGGAGGCGGCGCAGCTCGCGGGCGGCGGTCGGGACGCAGCGCCTTCCGCGGGCGGGGGCCGGATGCCCGTACCGGGGAGCGCCGCAGGTCCGGGGGCCGACGGCCCGGGACCCGAGGGTCTGCTTTCCGCCGCTCCGCACTTCGATTCCGTATCGGGCGGTACGGGTGCCGGGGCCGAGCGGACCGGCGCCGCGCCGCGGCTGCTGCCCCGGCCACCGGCCCGCTTCCTGGGCCGGGAACACCAACTCGTGGCTCTGACCGATGCCTTGACGGACCGTACGACCGGTGAGAGCCCGCTCGCGGTGGTCGCCGGACCGGTCGGCGTCGGCAAGACCGCCTGTGCCGTGCAGTGGGCACATCTGCACGCCGACGCCTTCCCCGACGGCCAGCTCTTCGCCGACCTCCGCGGTTTCGGCGAGGGCGACGAGGCGGCGCCGGCCGAGATCCTGCGCGACTTCCTGCTCGCGCTCGGCACCCCGCAGGAGCAGGTTCCGGGCTCGGCGCAGGCCGCCTCGGCACTGTTCCGTTCGCTGGTCGCCGAGCGCCGGCTGCTGGTCGTCCTCGACAACGCCCGCAGTTCGGCACAGGTACGGCCGCTGCTGCCCGGCGGGCCGCACTGCGCCACGGTCGTCACCAGCCGCAGCCGGCTCGACGGCCTGGTCGCCACCGACTGCGCCCGGCCGGTGGGTCTCCAGGCGCTCGGCCACGAGGAGGGCGCGGCGCTGCTCGGCGCCATGCTCGGGCCGGAGCGGGTGGCCGAGGACCCGGCCGCCGCGCGCGAACTGGTCGACCTGTGCGACGGGCTGCCGCTGGCGCTGCGGGCCGCGGCCGCCCAGCTGACCGCCCGGCCGCGCTGGCGGCTGGCCCGGCTCGCAGCCGCCCTGCGCGACGAACAGCGGCGGCTGGCGCTGCTGTCGGCGGAGGACACCGGGATCGCGGCGGCGCTGCGGATGTCCGTCGCCCGGCTGTCCGCGGACGACGCCCGGCTGCTGTCGGCGCTGGCGACCAGCGCGGACGGGCACCTCAACGCGGCGGTGGCGGCGGCGCTGGCCGGTTACGACCCGGAGCGCACCCAGGACGGTCTGGACCGGCTCGCCGAAATGCATCTGGTGGACGAGGAGGCCACCGATGTCTACACGATCAGCACGCTGACGCAGCTGTTCGCCCGGGACGAGCGCGGCGAGGGCGGGGGAAGCGGCGCGGGCGGGGCGTAGCGGCGCGGGTGACGGCACGGGACGTGTGGCGCCGAAGGCGTCGGCGGGCAGGGACGTTAGGCGTGCGTTAGTGGCACGGCAGCGGCGGGCGGCAACCTGAGGGCATCGACCGACCGACTCGGGGGAGACCGCAATGCCGCAGCGTCAGGACCGCACCAGCAGCCCTCGCACCGCCCGTACCGCCCGTCGTGGCACGCTGCGGATCGCCGCCGCCGGCCTGACCGCGGTGGCCGCGCTCACCCTCACCGCCTGCGGTGGACAGGACAACCCGCTCCAGACCAGTGAGGCCAAGCCGTTCCACCCCGCGGCACCGGGCGTCCAGGACTCGGCGGCCCGGGCGGCCCGCAAGCTGCCGGAGAAGGAGGCCGGTGCGGCGGGGAGCGGGGCCCGGCCCGACGGCGGCGCGGCGGAGCAGGCCTCCGCACGGCGCAACGCACCCGGCGCGGCCGGCGGCACCGACGCTCGTCCTGCCGGCGGGACCGCCGGGACCGGCACCCCGGGCGTCCGGCACTCCGCCTGTGATGCCGCAGCGATCCGGATCGTCGCCAAGCCGCTGCAGCGGCCGGTCAACCACCTGCTGCTGGTGGCCACCAACACCTCCGGCGCCACCTGCGACCTCTACTACGCTCCCAAACTGCGCTTCGACGACGCTCAGTCGCCGCTCGCCGACCTGCCGGAGAGCCGGCCGCAGGCGGTGGTCACCCTCGCGCCCGGGGAGTCGGGCTACGCCGGTGTGCTGACCTCCGCGGCAGACGGTTCCGGCCGCAACGGCGGCCGGCGGACCGCGCTGTCCGTGAGCCTGCCGGGTCGGGACGGCAAGGGCAGCGTCGGCGGCTCGGCGAAGGTGGCGCTGCCGGGCGGCACGGTGTACGTCGACGACAGCGCGTGGGTGACGTACTGGCAGGCCGACGCGGGCGACGCCACTGCCTGGTAGGCCCCACGCCACCGCCGCCTCCCCTTGAACCAGGGCGCCCGCATCCCCCAGCGGGCGCCCTGCCTGTTGTCCCGTCATGTCTCACGCAGGCGCCCGCCACGTCCCGTCCAGCCGGCGTCTCCGCAGGTCACCCCCGTGCACATGGCAGAGATGTCTCAGGGGACACCAAACCCCGGGCCGGCTCCCTTCTCCCGTCCCACGATGTTCTCCGTCGCCGCGGCGGGACCACCCGGCGGCTCACCAGCCAGCCGCCGGCCATCCGGCCGACCGGCCGCCTACGGAGGGGAATCGGCATGGAGGAGCACATGCGCAGCGGTCGCAGGCCCGCGCTGCGGAAGGTGCTGCCCGCGGTGGTCGCCGCGGGGATCGGCATCGCCGGATTCGCGGTGCCGGCCCACGGCAACGAGCCCGGCCCTGCGGCCGCCACCGGCATACGGCAGGCCGCGGCCGCCGACGGCCGGCAGGCTGCGGCCACCGCGGGCTTTCCCACCTGGGGGACGCGATGGGTGGTGCACGCCGGCCCCGACATCGACTCCCCCGCCGTCGGCATGGTCAACAAGACCGCCGCGGGCCAGGACCGGGTCACCGTCGACTACCAGGTCGACACCGGGCACCGGGTGTGCCAGGGCGGCGCCTGCTCGACGTACATGGCCCACCTCACGGGCCCGGTCACCGGCTTCCTGACGGTGGTCGCGGTGGACGTCCCGCAGGACCGGCTGCCGGGCGTACCGGTCCACGGCGATGGCGGCCGGCCGCAGCCCGGTGGCTCCCGCCAGGAGATGCTGGACCGGGCCGCCACCTGGCTCACCGCCAACAAGGGCGCACAGGTCCCGTACAGCCAGGCCAAGGTCTGGCAGGACGGCTACCGCCAGGACTGCTCGGGCTATGCGTCCATGGCGCTCGGGCTGCCGACGCCGGGCACCAACACCGTGGGGCTGGCCACCGACCGCGGCATCACCCGGCCGATTTCGCTCGGCGAACTCAAGCCCGGTGACCTGCTCATCGATGCGTCCGGGGACAACAACAACCGGCACGTAGTGATCTTCGAGAAGTGGAACAACGACGCACACTCCTCGTACACGGCCTACGAGCAGCGTGGCGGCCACGGCACCGACCACCGGACGCTGACGTATGGCCTGCCGGGCGGGGACACGGAGTTCACGCCGTACCGTCCGGTGAAGTTCGGCGACTGAGGTGCCGTACGACCTCGCGTCGCTGTTTCACGTGAAACGACGAGGCTGATGGAAACGACAAGGCTGATGCGAGGCGCTGAGGCACGGCCCGTTTCACGTGAAACGTCACCAGCCGGTCCGGGCCCGATCCGGATCGTGTAACGAGGGGCACTTCCGTCACAGGGGAGCGGAAGTGCCCCTCGCGCGTGCATGTCCCCTGTGCTGGAATGCGGGATGTGCCTGGCAATCAGAACCACGCCGCTCATCCCCGACGTAAGCCACTGGCTTCTCTCCCCGACGAACTCTCCGGCCCCACCCGGGAGTTCGTCCTCGCGTTACGCCGTATGCATCGTGAACTCGGCTACAGCCTCAAGGAGTTGGAGGGCCGGTTACCGGCGAGCCGCTCGTCCCTCTCGCGCTATTTGCGGGGCCAGGGGCTGCCCGATGAACGGCTGCTGGTGCAGTGGTGCAAGGTCTCCTTCACCGGTGAGGACCGGCTGCCCGGGCTCATCGATCTGCTGCACCGGGCCCAGGAGGCAGCGGACCCGGGCCCTGACATCGCACGGGAAGCAGCCGGGACGGACGAGTCGGCGGACCAGGGGACGAAGCAGGGGGCGACGGGACGCCGTCGGATGCCGCTGGTGCTCGCCGCGCTCGGGACGGCCGCGGTGCTGGCCGGTGTCGCGGTGGCCATGTGGGTGCTGACCGGCCCGGGCCGGGCCTCGGGCGGCCCCTCGCGCGAGAGCGTGAGCGCAGGCGGCGTGCAGGGCTCGGAGACCTCGGCGAAGGGCACCGGGTCCGCCCGGATCACCGTCAACAACGTCGAACGGGCCTGCCAGCGCCCCCGCACCGCCAACTGTGCGCTCGGACTGGCCCGTGATCCCTACCTGGTCTACCGGCGCTCCAACGTCGTGGCGCACGTCTGGCACGGCGATGTGCTGCGTGCGGTGTGCCGGATCGCCAACGGTGTGGCGGTCACCGACGAGGCGGGCGGGCACAGCAGCATCTGGTTCCGGGTCGATCACGACGGTGCGCGGATGTGGGTGCCGGGGATCCGCATCCGGCCGGAACAGCTCGACAACACCAACTTGCCGACCTGCCCGGAGGGCTCCTGACCCTGCAATTCCGGGCCGCGACTCCGCCGGGCGTCGCTGACCTGCGGTGATGCTGCTCCGGCCGGAGCCGCCGCGCACCCGCACTGGAAGATCGACCCGCAATCGATATCGTGGCCGTGCCATGACAGACACACCTCGCTGACCATAGCGACCCACTGGGGGACTCCACCCATGACCGCACCCCGCACCCGCCGCCGCTCCGCCGCGTACGCTGCGCTGGCCCTCGGGCTCGCCGGTTCGCTCGCGCTGACCGGCTGCAACAGCCACTCCTCGAAGAAGTCGAAGAAGACCTCCTCCTCGTCCTCCAAGAGCAAGAAGCGGAAGATCATCGGCGGCGGTGCGGCCGCGGCAGGCGCGGGAGCCGGCGCGGCGTCGCGCCGGGTGTCCCCCTGCTGGCCCAGCACCTACCGGGTCACGTTCTCCCAGCAGACCGGCCCGGACAGTCATGTGACGGTGAAGTTCAAGAACACCACCGGCAACACCTGCCGGCTGTACAACGGCCCGCGGCTGCGCTTCGACAACGCCAAGGCACCGCTGCCGCTGCTGGCGGGCGAGCCCAGTGTCATGGGCCCGACCATCGACGTGCCGGCCAAGGGCTATGCGTACGCGGTCATCCCGACCAACACGCCGGCGAGCAAGGGCACCGAGCAGAAGTCGGTGACCATCGACTTCATGGGTTCCACTGCGAGTTCCACCACCCGCGGGCCGGTCACCCTGAACTTCGCGGAGAAGCGGCTGCACATCTCCGTCGGCAAGAGCAAGATCACCAACTGGTCGCACAGCATCCACGGGGCCGAAGTGACGGCCGGCGTCGGGAACTGATCCGGCACCACCGACACCGCCGCCCCACCGGCACGGCCCGGGCCCCGTCAACGGGCCCGGGCGCCGGTGGCTATGCGTCCAGCCCCGCCAGCACCAGCCCGAGCCGGGCCGCACCGCCCTCGGTGACGGTCACCGGAACGCCCCAGTCCTGCTGGTGGACGTGGCAGGCGGGGTATTCGATGTCCGGGTCGTCGTCGCAGGACGCGGCCATCGCCGAGACATGCAGCACGCCCTCGGTCACGCCGTCCGCGAGCACCAGCTCCCGGTTGAGGTCCGTGCCGGCGCCCGCACCGTCGGCGAGCAGTTCCGGCGGGGTCGCGCTGACCAGCAGCCGGGTCGACGGGCCGTAGCGGGTGTCCAGCTTCTGGCCCGCCGGGGCCTGGAAGACCACCTCGAGCCGGAGTGCGCCCGGCGCCACCTCGGTGGCCGCACGCTGGGTGCGGTGCGCCACCGCCTCCACCCGGACCGCCTCCTCGGGCAGCCGCAGCCGGGTCAGCCGGTGCCGCGCGGACTCGATGACCACGATGTCGTCGTCGACGAGCACCGCGTCGGACGGCTCGCGCAGATCCGTCGCCAGCGTCGTCACCTCGCCGCTCGCCGGGTCGTAGCGGCGCAGGGCGTGGTTGTAGGTGTCCGCGATCGCGACCGAGCCGTCGGGCAGCGCGGTGACGCCCAGCGGGTGCTGGAGCAGCGCCTGCCCGGCCGCGCCGTCGCGGTGGCCGAAGTCGAAGAGGCCGGTGCCGACGGCCGTGCGGATGACGTATCCGTCCTCCGCGGGCTCGACCCAGCGGACCGCGCTGGTCTCCGAGTCCGCGATCCACAGCCGGTCGGCGGCCGCCGCGAGCCCGGACGGCTGGGCGAACCAGGCCTCGGCGGCCGGGCCGTCCACCAGCCCTTCGTTGGTCGTGCCGGCGGCCACCTCGACCGTGCCGGTGGCCGGGTCGTACGTCCACAGCTGGTGCACACCGGCCATCGCGATCCACAGCCGGTCCTGCCACCAGGCGATGTCCCACGGCGAGGAGAGCGCCACCTCGCGCGCCGGCCCGGAGGTCGGGGAGCCCTGCCACCACTGCTTGCCGGTGCCGGCCACCGTCTCCAGCGTGCCGCTTTGGGGGTCGAAGACGCGCAGGGCGTGGTTGACGGTGTCCGCGACGGCGACCTTGCCGTCGGGCAGCAGGGCCAGGCCCTGCGGTTCGTTGAAGGTGTCCGGGGTCAGGCCGCGCTCACCGCTGCCGATCCGGCGCAGCACCCGCTCGCCGTCCTCGGCCAGCTCGACGAGCTGGTGGCGGGTGGTGTCGGAGACCAGGAAGCTGCCGCCCGGCAGCCGGACCGCCTTGCCGGGGAAGCGCAGGTCGGTGGCGACCGGCTCCGGCGGTACGTACGGGCCGTCGCCGCGCCGCAGGGTGCCCTTCGCCTCGTGCTCGGCCTCCAGCTCCTCGACGAGCGTGGCGATGGCGTGCGCATGGCCCTCGCCGGCGTGCTGGGCGACGACATACCCCTCGGGGTCGATCACCACCAGCGTCGGCCAGGCCCGGACCGCGTACTGCTTCCACGTGGCGAGCTCGGGGTCGTCGAGGACCGGGTGCTCGACGCCGTACCGCTCGACGGCGTCCACCACCGCCTGGTGCTCGGCCTCGTGCACGAACTTCGGGGAGTGCACACCGATGATCACGACCGTGTCGCGGTGCTTCTCCTCCAGCTCCCGCAGCTCGTCCAGGACGTGCAGGCAGTTCACACAGCAGAACGTCCAGAAATCCAGGACGACGATGCGTCCTCGCAGGTCGGAGAGGGTCAGATCCTTGTTGCCGGTGTTCAGCCAGCCGCCCTTGCCGATCAGCTCGGGGGCCCGGACGCGCGCACGTGAAGCCATGTGGACATTCAACGTCACTCAGGTGCGTGCGCATTCCGCAGGGGCGCCGGGGAACAGGTCAGCCATGCAGCCCTCACCCGCGGCGCAGCCGCCGCGCTCCGGCACCTTCCTCGTCCGCGACCGGATCTTCGGCATCGGCGACGACTACTGGATCGACGACGAACACGGCCGCCACGCCTTCCTCGTGGACGGCAAGGCGCTCCGGATGCGGGAGACCTTTGAGCTGAAGGACGCCGAAGGCCGGGTGCTGATCACCATCCGGAAGAAGATGCTGGCCCTGCGCGACACGATGACGATCGAGCGGGACGACGCGCCGTTGGCCACCATCCGCCGCAAGCGGCTCTCGCTGCTGCGCAACCACTACCGCGTGGAACTGGCGGACGGCACCGTGCTGGACGTCAGCGGCAAGATCCTGGACCGGGAGTTCGCCGTCGAGTACGAGGGCGAACTGCTCGCCGACATCTCACGGCGCTGGCTGACCGTGCGCGACACGTATGCGGTCAAGGTCGTACGGGACGACGCGGATCCGGCGCTGCTGATCGCCGTCGCGGTGTGCGTGATCCGGCTGGCCGAGCGGGAGCGCGGCGGGGACTGAGCCGCGGGCGCCCGGAACGCTGCGCCGGAACCCGCTGCCGTCGCGGGACATCGTCCTACGATGGTCCCCCGAAAGCACTGCCGGGGTGCCCGTGCGCAGCGGTAACTTAACTGCACAGACAGCAGCCCGCGTACGAACCGTCCGAGGGGTCCCGTGACCGTCCATCCCAGCCTTCAGTCCTCCATCGATGCCTGGACGCACTCCATAGAAGCGATAACCGAGCTGGTGACTCCGCTCGTCGAAGGCGAGTGGAACCGGGCGACGTGCCTGCCAGGATGGTCGGTTCGCGATGTGGTCTCGCACATCATCGGCCTGGAATGCGAAATGCTGGGCGACCCACGGCCGATCCACACGCTGCCGCGCGACCTCTACCACGTCCGCAGTGAGTCGGCGCGCCGCATGGAGGTGCAGGTCGACGTCCGCCGGCACCACACCGCGCCGGAGATGCTCAGCGAACTCGAATACACCGTCATCCGCCGTTCCCGGCAGCTGCGCAACGAGTCCCGCGAGCCCGACGCGGTGGTGCGCAGCCCGCTCGATGAGGACCGGTCGCTGGAATTCGTGCTCCAGCAGCGGGCGTTCGACGTCTGGGTGCATGAGCAGGACCTGCGCCGGGCGCTCGGTAAGCCCGGCAATCTCGACTCCCCCGGCGCACAGGTGACCCGCGACCTGCTGGTCAAGGTGCTGCCCGGCATCGTCTCCAAGAGGGCCCAGGCGCCCGCCGGTTCGGTGGTGGTCTTCGATGTCAGCGGCCCGTTGGAGTTCCTGCGTACGGTCCGGATCGACAACGAGGGCAACGCCACCATCGACGGCAGCGTCTCGCTGGGCCCGACGGTGACCCTCGCCCTGGACTGGGACACCTTCCACCAGCTCGCCTGCGGCCGGGTCCGCCCGGCGGCGGTCGCCGAGCAGATCAAGATCGATGGTGACCAGGAGCTGGCCGAGGCGATCCTGGACAACTTCGCGGTCACGCCGTAGTGAACTCGGGCCGGCGGACCACTTCGCGTCGGCCGGCCCCCGTTTCACGTGAAACAACACCCGCTGTTTCACGTGAAACAGCATCCCCGTTTCACGTGGAACAGCGCCGCTCAGGCCGGAACGTGCACCGCCTCGACGCGGCTGACGACCAGCCGCTCACGCTCGCGGCGGGCGGCCCGGCGGCGCAGCCGCAGGATCTGTGAGACACCGACCGCTTCGAGGACGAAGACCGAGGCGAAGGCGATCCGGTAGTTGTCGCCGGTCGCGTCCAGCAGGACGCCGATCGCGAGCAGCGTCGTCATCGACGCGGTGAAGCCGCCCATGTTGACGATGCCGGAGGCGGTGCCCTGGCGCTCGGGCGGATTGGCGGGCCGGGCGAAGTCGAAGCCGATCATCGACGCCGGACCGCAAGCGCCCAGCACGGAGCAGAGCGCGATCAGCAGGCCCATGGGCGCATGGTCGGCCGGCCAGCTCAGCACGCTCGCCCAGAGCAGGGCGGTGGCACCGACCGTGCCCAGTGCCAGCGGCATACGGGCGGCGTGGTGGCGGGCGATGATCTGGCCGTAGACCAGCCCCACGGCCATGTTGGAGAGCACCACCAGGGTGAGCAGTTCACCGGCGGTGCCGCGGGACAGGCCCTGTGCCTCGACGAGGAACGGCAGGCCCCACAGCAGCAGGAAGACCATGGCCGGGAACTGGGTGGTGAAGTGCACCCACATGCCCAGCCGGGTGCCGGGCTCCCGCCAGGCGTCCGCGATCTGCCGGCGCACGAACCCGGTGCCGGTGTGCCCGGCCGGGGCCGGCGGCGGCTCGAAGCCCTCGGGGTGGTCCTTGAGGAAGGCCAGCAGCACGATCAGCACGACGATGCCGCCGGCCGCACTGGCGGCGAAGGTCGGGGTCCAGCCGAAGGTGTGCAGGAAGCGGGCGAGGACGAGGGTGGAGATGAGGTTGCCGGCCATGCCGACCAGTGCGGCGATCTGGGCGATCATCGGGCCGCGCCGGGCCGGGAACCAGCGCGACCCCAGCCGCAGCACGCTGATGAAGGTCATCGCGTCACCACAGCCCAGCAGCGCGCGCGAGCCGAGCGCCATGGGGTACGAAGCGGAGAGCGCGAAGCCGAACTGGCCGGCGGTGTAGAGGACGACGCCGAGGGTCAGCACCTTTTTGGCGCCGAGCCGATCGACCAGCAGGCCGACGGGGATCTGCATCCCCGCGTACACCAGCAGCTGGAGGATGGAGAAGGTCGACAGCGCCGAGGCGTTGATGTGGAAGCGTTCGGCGGCGTCCAGCCCGGCCACGCCCAGGCTCGTGCGGTAGGTGATCGCGACGAAGTAGACGGCGACGCCGATGCCCCAGACCGCCATGGCCCGGGGGCCGCCGGGCGGGTCGGCGGGCAGCAGCCGGGCCCCGCCGCCCATGCCGGAGCGGGCCGAACCGCCGCCCACGGAGCCGGAACCCGGGCCGGAGCCGCCGTCTATGGAGCCGTCCGGTCCGCCGGTGCCACCGCTCATCGCACGTCTCCCTGGGCGAGGTTGCGGACCCAGCTGACGTGCCGGTGCACGACCTCTGTCGCGGCGTCCGCGTCGCCGGCCCGCAGCGCGTCGAGGATCTCGGCGTGCTCGGCGATGTTCTTGGCGATCCGGTCGGGGTCGGCGTGCATCACCGCGACGCCCATCCGCAACTGACGATCGCGCAGCTGCTCGTAGAGCCGGTCCAGGATCTGGTTACCGGCGCTGCGCACGATGGCGGCGTGGAAGGCGCGGTCGGTGACGGACACGGCGGCCAGGTCACCGGACGCGGCCTGCTCGCGCATGGTCTCCAGCAGCTCGGTCAGCTCGGTGAGCAGCGGCTCGCTCGCGGGCACCGCCTTGGCGGCGGCGTGCTTCTCCACCAGCAGCCGGGTCTCGACCACGTCGGCGATCTCCTGTGCGGAGACCGGCAGCACCATGGCTCCCTTCTTCGGGTAGAGCTTGAGCAGCCCCTCGACCTCCAGGCGCAGCAGCGCCTCGCGCACCGGCGTCCGGGACACGCCCACCGCGTCGGCCAGCTCGCCTTCGGTGAGCAGCATGCCGCCCTCGTAGCGGCGCTGCAGAACGGCGTCCTTGACGTGTGCGTAGACCCGCTCGGCGGCGGGCGGTTGTTTGGCGGTGGATTCTCTGGCGGGGGCGGTGGGCGTGGACGCTGAGGGCATGCGCACAGGATAGATACAACAGGTATGCGTCCGAAACGTGATTCCGCGATGCGGACGATCGGTGGGTGCGGACGGGCGGACCAGCGGACGGGCGCGGGCGATCGACGGACGGCTCGGGGCCCTAGGTCAGCCCGGCATCCGCCCCTGGGCCACCAAGCGGTCCACGACCTGGGAATGCGCCGGGGCACAGCGCTCGCGCGCCTCTAGGCGGTCGAACCAGGCGTACTCGGCGATCTCCCGGCCCGGCACCGGCACGATGTCCTGCGGCCCGCCGGTGAAGCAGGTCATGTGCAGCCGGCGGCCGTTCTTGCCGTGCGCGACGTCATGGATGACGAACGCCTCCGTCAGGGTCCCGGCGGGGACGTCGAGGCCGAGCTCCTCGGACAGCTCCCGCGACAGCGCCTCAGGGGCGGACTCCCCGGGCTCGTACTTCCCGCCGGGGAGGTAGAACGTGTCGTTGCCGCGGGTGCGGACGCTCAGCAGCCGGCCCTCCCGCACGTGCAGCCAGCCCACCGACTTCAGCGGCGCGGCCCGCTCCAGGACGAGCAGCGGGTGGCCGGTCTCCTCGTCCACCCGCCGCCCCCGCTCGGTGAAGCCCAGGTGCGCGTAGAAGCGGCGGGCGCGGACGTTGCCCTCGAAGACCTCCAGGGTCAGCGCGCCGTACCGCGCCGCCGCGTGTTCCACCAACTGCCGCCCAACACCGCCGTCTTGGGCCTCCGGTGCGACGAACAGCCCGCCGATCTCGCCGCCGGGAAGCAGGCCGAGCAGCCCGATGACCGTGCCTGCGCGTTCGGCGACCCAGTTCTCGGCCCGGACGAGATACACCTCGCGGAGGATCCGCGCGCGCTCGCCCTCGCCCTCCCCCTCGATGAACGGATGCGCCCGGCGCACGGCCCGCGACCAGAGTTCGATGACAACGTCCTGGTCAGCGTCCCGATACCGGCGGATGATCACGTCGCGGCTCATTCCGCCGACGGTAAGCGGCTCCGGACGGCGACCGCAAACCCTTTCCCGGCCCCGGTCGCAAGGGGGACCACAGGCGGACGGCGGGTCCACCTCAGGTCTGACCCGAGTCCGTACCTCGCGCGTACGGAGCGGCCCGGATTCCATGGGTGAATGGAGGCATGGAGCCGGGGAGGCTCCGGGATTCCAGGGGAGTTGACCATGCAGTCCAGGACGAACGCCGGCCGTCGTGCGCGGAACACCGTCGTACTGGCATTGATCGTCGCCGGTCTGTGGGCGGGGGTCGCGCTGACCCGCGGCGCCGCACACGCCGATGAGTCCCGTCCGACCGGGCCGGTGGCCCACTTCAGCCGTGCCGTGGAGCTCATCCGCGGCTGACCGGCCCTACGACCGGGCCGGCTGCGGCGCGCCGCGGTAGGTGCCGAAGGACCAGCGGTTGCCCTCCGGGTCGCGGGCGCTGAAGCCCCGCGACCCGTAGTCGGTGTCGGCCGGCTCGTCGGTGATCTCCGCACCGGCGGCCCGGGCGCGGGCACACAGCGCGTCGGGCCGGTCGGTGACCACATAGGCGCCAGAGGCCCCGGGCTGCAGTCCGCAGGGGTCGTCGTCCGCCTCGCGGACGGAACCGAGCATGATGCCGCCGCCCTCGGGCCAGGAGAGCTCGGCGTGCGCGACCCGCTCCCCGTCGCCGTACACCGCGGTCGCTTCAAAGCCGAACGCCTCGGTGAGGAACCGGATCAGGGCGCGGGCGTCCCGGGCCCGGAGCATCGGCCACACCTGGGGCGCGGGTGCCGTCGCGGAGCCGTGCGGGGATGTGGTGGTCTCAGATGTGGTCTGCGGCATGAGCGCCGTTCCTCCTCGGTCGGTAGGGCCCCGGGTGGGCCACCGGCCTCAGCCTTTCGCGCAGCCGTCCGCCGGGGCTTGGACGTTTCGGAACTCCTCGGCGAGCCACCCGCTGGGCGGACAGCCGGCCAGCGAGCGGAACTCCCGGGCGAGGTGTGCCTGGTCGAAGTAGCCGCAGTCGGCGGCCAGTTCGGCGAGGAGCGGGGGCGAACCGGTACGGGCCGCGGCGCCCAGCCGACGTCGTGCGCGGTCGAAACGGATGACCCGGGCGGCGGCCTTGGGCGTCAGACCGGTTTCCTGCCGGAAGCGGGCGGTCAGATGGCGGGCGCTCCAGCCGATGTCGTCGGCGAGCGCCGCGACCGTTACGGCGCCCCGGGAGGCGGTCAGCAGCTGCCAGGCGCGGGCGACCTCGGGCGCCGGGGCGGGCCCCGCGCCACCCGGCTCCCGGTCCAGCCACCGCAGCAGATGGGCGTCCAGCAGCGCGAACCGCTCCGGCCAGCCGGCGGCCGCCCGCAGCCGCTCGGCGATGTCCCGGCCCCGCGGCCCGAGCACCGCCTCCGCGGGGAGATCGAGACCGGCCAGTTCACCGGCCGGCAGGCCCAGCAGCGCCCGGGCGCCCAGCGGGTGCAGACCGAGCTGGATGCCGGACTGGCGGCCCTGATGGGTGATCAGCGCGGGACGGGTGTGCAATCCGCCGAGGAGGGTGGCGTAGCTGCCGGGAGCCTGGCCGGGGTCCGGGTGGCCGGCCAGGGTGAGCGGTTCGTCGAGGGTGAAGATCAGGGTCAGCCGGGGCGAGGGCAGCCCGCGGTGGAGGGCCGGCGGGACCCCGGCCTGCCGGTATGCGGCGTAGGAGCTGACGTACGGCCGGAGCGCGGGCGCGGGCCGGGCGATCAGCTGCTCGTCGACGGCACCGGACGGGACGGCAGTGAGCACGCCCCTGGCATGAGGGCGGGCCGGCCCGGCGAGGGCGTGGGGCGGTGTTTCACGTGAAACACCGGCCCCGGCCCCAGGCGTCGTTTCACGTGAAACGACGCCCTTGCCCGACCGGCCCCGCATCCCGGGTCAGCCCCAGGTGATCAGCCGCTTCGGCCGCTCCAGCACCGCCGCGATGTCTGCGAGCAGCTTGGAGCCCAGCTCGCCGTCGACGAGACGGTGGTCGAAGGACAGCGCGAGGGTGGTGACCTGGCGCGCCTTCACCTTGCCCTTGTGCACCCAGGGCTGGAGCTTGATCGCACCGACGGCGAGGATCGCCGACTCCCCCGGGTTGAGGATCGGCGTACCGGAGTCGACGCCGAAGACACCGACGTTGGTGATGGTGACGGTGCCACCGCTCATGGCCGCCGGAGAGGTCTTGCCCTCGCGCGCGGTGGCGACCAATTCGCCCAGTTCCTCGGCGAGTTGCGGGAGCGTCTTGGACCCGGCGTCCTTGATGTTGGGGACGATCAGCCCGCGCGGGGTGGCCGCCGCGATGCCGAGGTTCACATAGTCCTTGTAGACGATCTCCTGGTTCGCCTCGTCCCAGGACGCATTGACCTCCGGGTGCCGCTTGAGCGCGACCAGGAGGGCCTTGGCGACGATCAGCAGCGGGTTGACCCGCAGGCCGGCCATGTCCGGGTCCTGCTTCAGTTCCTGGACGAGCTTCATCGTGCGGGTCACGTCGACGGTGATGAACTCCGTGACGTGCGGCGCGGTGAAGGCGCTGGCCACCATCGCCTGCGCGGTGGCCTTGCGTACGCCCTTGACCGGTACCCGCCGCTCGCGGGCCGCGGCGTCCACGACACCGGTCACCGCAGGCGCGGCGACCTGCGCGGCGGGAGCCGCCACGGCCGGTGCCTGCGCCGCCGGGGCGGCGGCCGCGTGCACATCCTCGCGGGTGATGATGCCGTCCGGCCCGGTCGGGGAGATGGTCGCCAGGTCGATGCCGAGGTCCTTGGCGAGCTTGCGCACCGGCGGCTTGGCCAGCGGCCGCCCGGCGGTCCCGGCGCCCACGGGCCGGGCGTCCGGCGTCACCTTGGCGGCCGGCTGCGGTGCGACGGGAGCGGCCGGCTGCGCCGCGGGCCGTCCGTTCAGCTCGGCCTGGAGCGCGGCCTTCACCGGCTCCGGCTGGGCCGGCACACCGGCTTGCGGCTTGCGCGCCCGGCGCTTGGTCGAGGACGGCGCGGCGCCGTAGCCGACCAGTACCGCCTGCCGGCCCTGCGGCTCGGCGTCCTCCTCGGCCGGTGCGGCCTCCTGCGGCGCGCTCGCGGCCGTGGGGGCCTCGGCCGGTCCCGCGCCCGGGTCGGTGTCCACCGCGATGATGGCGGTGCCGACGTCGACGGTGACGCCCTCGCCGAAGCGCAGCTCGTGCACCACCCCGGTGTAGGGGATGGGCAGTTCGACGGCGGCCTTGGCGGTTTCGACCTCACACACGACCTGGCCGTCGGTGACGGTGTCACCGGGCTGGACGTACCACTTGAGGATCTCGGCCTCGGTGAGCCCCTCGCCCACGTCGGGCATCTTGAACTCGCGGAAGCGCTGGGCGTTGGCGGTGCCTGTAGTCATGGTTCCGAACTCTCCTCAAACCCTCAGTACGCCAGCGCACGGTCGACGGCGTCGAGCACCCGGTCCAGCCCCGGAAGGTACTCGTCCTCCAGCCGGGAGGGCGGGTACGGGGCGTGGAAGCCGCCGACGCGCAGGACCGGGGCCTCCAGGTGGTAGAAGCATCGTTCGGTGATCCGGGCGGCGATCTCCGCGCCCGCACCGAAGAACACCGGCGCCTCGTGGACGACGACCAGGCGCCCGGTCTTCTGCACCGACGACTGCAGGGTGTCGAAGTCGATCGGGGAGAGCGAGCGCAGGTCGACGACCTCGACCGACTTGCCCTCCTCGGCCGCGACCTTGGCGACGTCCAGGCAGACCTTCACCATCGGGCCGTAGGCGGCCAGCGTCAGGTCCGAGCCACTCTGGGTGACCCGGGCCTTGTGCAGCGGGTCCGGGATCGACTCGGTGTCCAGCCGCGACTTGTCGTGGTAGCGCCGCTTGGGTTCGAAGTAGATGACCGGGTCGTCGCCCGCGATGGCCTGCTGGAGCATCCAGTAGGCGTCGGAGGAGTTCGAGGGAGTGACGATCTTGAGGCCCGCGACGTGCGCGAACAGCGCCTCGGGGGACTCGGAGTGGTGCTCGACCGCGCCGATGCCGCCCGCGTACGGGATGCGGATGACGACCGGCACCTTGATCTTGCCCAGCGCACGGGCGTGCATCTTGGCGAGCTGGGTGACGATCTGGTCGTAGGCGGGGAAGACGAAGCCGTCGAACTGGATCTCGACGACCGGGCGGTAGCCGCGCAGCGCCAGGCCGATCGCGGTGCCGACGATGCCCGACTCGGCGAGCGGGGTGTCGATCACCCGGTCCTCGCCGAAGTCCTTCTGCAGCCCGTCGGTGACCCGGAAGACGCCGCCGAGCTTGCCGACGTCCTCGCCCATGACGAGGACCTTGGGGTCGGCCTCCATGGAGGCGCGGAGCGAGGCGTTGATCGCCTTGGCGATGGTGATCTTCTCGTGGACGGCCATGGTCAGTTCCCCTCCGCCAGGACATCGGCATCGACGAACGACGCCTGGTACGCGGCGAACTGCGCGCGCTCCTCATCGACGAGCGCGTGCCCGTCGGCATAGACATTCTCGAAGATCGCCATGGTGTCCGGGTCCGGCATGGCGCGTACCGCGTCGCGGACCCGCTTGCCCAGGGCCTCGCTCTCCTCGTCGATGGCCGCGAGGTACGCCTCGTCGACCAGGCCCTCGGCCTCCAGGTACGTCCGCAGCCGCAGGATCGGGTCCTTGGCCTCCCAGGCCACCCGCTCCTCGTCCCCGCGGTAGCGCGTCGGATCGTCGGAGGTGGTGTGCGCGCCCATCCGGTACGTGAACGCCTCGATCAGCATCGGGCCCTGGCCGGTGCGCGCCCGCTCCAGCGCCGCCTTGGTCACCGCGAGACAGGCCAGCACGTCGTTGCCGTCGACCCGTACACCGGGGAATCCGAAACCGCGGGCGCGCTGGTAGAGCGGCACCCGGGTCTGCTTCTCGGTGGGTTCGGAAATGGCCCACTGATTGTTCTGGCAGAAGAACACGACGGGGGCGTTGTACACCGCGGAGAACGTGAAGGATTCCGCGACATCGCCCTGGCTGGAGGCACCGTCACCGAAATACGCGATGACCGCGGAATCCGTGCCGTCCTTCTGGACACCCATCGCATAGCCGGTCGCGTGCAGCGTCTGCGAACCGATCACGATGGTGTAGAGGTGGAAGTTGTTGCTGTTCGGGTCCCAGCCGCCGTTGTTGACGCCGCGGAACATGCCCAGCAGATTCGTCGGGTCGACCCCGCGGCACCAGGCGACGCCGTGCTCGCGGTACGTCGGGAAGACGTAGTCGTCGTCGCGCAGGGCACGGGCGGAGCCGATCTGCGCCGCCTCCTGGCCCAGCAGCGAGGCCCACAGGCCCAGCTCGCCCTGGCGCTGGAGGGTGGTCGCCTCGGCGTCGAACTTCCGCGTCAGCACCATGTCGCGGTAGAGGCCGCGCAGTTCTTCGGGGGAAAGGTCGATGGCGTAGTCCGGGTGCTCGACCCGCTTCCCTTCCGGGGTCAGCAGTTGTACGAGCTGATCCTGCTCCGCCTCTTCGGGCCGGCCGTTGGTACGGGCCTTGGCCGGGGACGCCTTCTTGGCCGGCGTCGCCTTTTTGGCGGTGGTGCGCTTGCTGCTGCCGCGGGTGTTTTTCCGCTGCGCAGTGCCTTCCACGGTCACGTGCTGCTCCTCCGTCTGTCCGGCCCCCGGGGTCCGCCGGTGGCCGTATTGCGGCTCACCCGGTATCCGATACGGCGCACGGGGTGTGTGCGAACGCGGCCGGATCCGGGTGGAACAAAGCTCCCGGACAGTGGCCTGCTCATTGCACGTTACCCATTGTCAAAGCCGAAGTGGAAACGGCGCTGACCTGCGATTTTGCTTGGATTTCCAAGTAAAATCACGAAGGCTGGAACAACTCCTGGTCACAGCGTTGCAGGCCGCCGGGACAACGGCACGTTATATCGGTGACCTGGAGCACGGGAAGACTTGATGTGTGAGACTGGGCCCGTGCCCGAAGACGGAAAAATCACGGTATTTCTGCTCGATGACCATGAAGTCGTCCGCCGCGGGGTGCACGAAATGCTCGCGGTCGAGGCGGACATCGAGGTGGTCGGCGAGGCCGGCACCGCCGCAGATGCCCTGGTCAGGATCCCTGCGACGGGTCCCGACGTGGCCGTGCTGGACGTCCGGCTGCCGGACGGCAGCGGGGTCGAGGTCTGCCGGGAGATCCGTTCACAGAATCCGGACATCAAGTGCCTGATGCTCACCTCCTTCGCGGACGACGAGGCGCTCTTCGATGCGATCATGGCCGGTGCGTCCGGTTATGTCCTCAAGGCCATCCGGGGGAACGAACTGCTTTCCGCCGTACGTGACGTGGCCGCCGGCAAGTCGCTGCTCGACCCCGTGGCCACCGCCCGCGTACTGGAGCGGCTGCGCGACGGCAGCGCCGCCAAGGAGGACGACCGGCTGGCGAGCCTGACCGAGCAGGAGCGCAGGATCCTCGACCTGATCGGCGAGGGCCTGACCAACCGCGCCATCGGGGAGCGGCTCCACCTCGCCGAGAAGACCATCAAGAACTACGTCTCCAGCCTGCTCTCCAAGCTCGGCATGGAGCGCCGCTCCCAGGCCGCCGCCTATGTGGCGCGCCGGCAGGCGGAGCGCCGCTGACCGACGGGTCACGGGGTGGCCGCGCCGCGGGCCCCGCCACTACAGACGGGGTGCCCTTCGATCCCGTCTTCCTGCGCGTCGAGCCGGAGTTCGTCACTCTGCACCACCTGACCGAGGCGCCGGTCGCCGACCTCGCTCACTCTGGGTGAGGCTTTCCGATACCCCCACCCGCATAGGTGTAGTTGATCTAACATCTGGCGCGTGCTGCGCTCATCTGTAGTCCGGACGGCGGCGACGCCCGACAAAGACGCCCTCGGATCCCTGCTCCGCCACTACTCCGGCGCCGGCGCGCCGCTGTCCTGTGAACCCGTCGCCGAGGGCCTGCTCAACCACGGCTACTTCCTCGCCACCACCCGCGGCCGCTACTTCCTCAAGCACCACCTCGACGGCGACCTGGCCGCGCTCACCCGCCAGCACCGCGCCACCCGGCGGCTCGCCGCACTCGGCCTGCCGGTCGTCCCGCCCGTCGCCGACGCCGACGGCCGCACCGTCACCGTCCTCGACGGCCGCTGCTACGCGCTGCACCCCTGGGTCGAGGGGCGGCACCTGAGCGGGGCCGCGCTGACCACCGGCCAGTCCCGCCGGCTCGGCGCCCTGCTCGGGCTCGTGCACACCGCACTGGCACAGGTCATGGCGGACGAACCGCATCCGCCCCGGCTGCCCTGCGCGGACGCCGGCGCCGACCCCGAGCGGACCTTCGAGACCATCGACGAGCTGCTGGACCTGGCCCGCTGCGCCCGCCCGCGCACCAGCTTCGACGAGCTCGCCGAGCACCGGCTGCTGGAGCGTCGGGCCCTCCTGGAACGGCAGGCCCACCGGCGCCCCGCGCCGGGCGCGGAACCCGCCGCCGGCTGGGTGCACGGCGACTTCCACCCGCTGAACGTGCTCTACCGCGGCGCCGAGCCGACCGCGATCGTCGACTGGGACCGGCTGGGCGTCCAGCCCCGCGCCGAGGAGGCGGTGCGCGCCGCCGCGATCTTCTTCGTACGCCCCTGCGGCACCCTGGACCTTGCCAAGGTCGCGGCGTACGCCGGTGCCTACCGCAGCGCCTGCGGAGCCGGCGCCGACGAACTCGCCGCGGCCGTCCACCGGGTGTGGTGGGAGCGGCTGAACGACTTCTGGATGCTCACCTGGCGCTACCAGCTCGGCGACCGCCGCACCGATCCGCAATTCCCGGCGGCGGCCGCCCTGGCGGTGTGGTGGACCCGCGAATACCGCGCCGTGCGCGACGCGTTCACCCGCTGACCGTGACGGCGCGCGGCCGGTCAGCCGCCGGTCGTGCCCAGCGTGGTGCCGCTGTCCGCGCCCGAGGACGCCCCGCTGTCCGTCCCGGCCGTCGCGCCACCGTCGGCCGTCCCGCCGTCCGCGGTGCCTCCGTCAGCCGTCCCGCCGTCGGCGGTGCCGCCGTCGGCCGTGCCACCGGTGGTGTCGGTGGGCGGCTCGGTGGTCGGCTCCTCGGTCGTCGGCGGCTGGGAGGTCGGCGGCTCGGAGGTCGGCGGGGTGCTCGGCTGCGTGGTCGGCGCCTGGGTGTACGAACCGCCGTCGCCGCCGGTGCCCTCCGGCTGGGTCTCCGGAGTGGTCGGCTCCTCGGTCGTCGGCTCGCTGGTCTCCTTGTGCTTCTTCGGCGTCGGCGACTGCGTGGCGGGGGTCTCGTGCTTCTGGTTCTGGCCCTTGGTGTTCTGCAGCGCGAAGGCCACCCCGACCGCGATGGCGATCAGCGCGAGCGCCGCGATCAGCCAGACCTTGCCGCGGCCGCCCCTGGCCGGGCGGGGCCCGCCCTCGAAGCCGCCGTCGTCCTCACGCATCCCGTGCGTGAGGATCGGCTGCGCCGTGGTCTGGCCGGCGTCGGGGTGCGGCAGCGCGGTGGTCGCGGCGGTCCCCATGGCAGGGGAGTGACCGCCGTCGTGCATGACCACCGGGCCGGTGTTCCAGGTGCCGGTGTGCCCGCCCTGCTCCTGCAGCATCTGCAGCGAGTACTGGACCAGGCCGCGCATCTCCTCAGCGCTCTGGAACCGGTCGTCGGGGTCCTTGGCCAGCGACCGCATGACCAGACCGTCCAGCTCCGGCGGCACGCCCTCGGCGACCTCGGAGGCCGGCACCGGCATGTCCTGGACGTGCTGGTAGACGACCGAGAGCGGGGTCTCACCGGTGAACGGCGGCCGCAGGGTGAGGAGTTCGTAGAGCAGACAGCCGGTGGCGTAGAGGTCGGAACGGGTGTCGACGGTCTTGCCGAGCGCCTGCTCCGGGGAGAGGTACTGGGGCGTACCCATGACCATGCCGGTCTGGGTCATGGTGGACTGCGCGCCGTGCAGGGCGCGGGCGATGCCGAAGTCCATGACCTTCACGGCGCCGCTGTTCGTGATGATCACGTTCGCGGGCTTGATGTCACGGTGCACGATGCCGTGCTGGTGGCTGTAGGCCAGTGCCTCCAGCACGCCCGAGACGATGATCAGCGCCTGGTCCGGCGGCGGGGCGTCGGCGTTCAGCAGCAGATCGCGGATGGTCCGGCCCTCGACCAGCTCCATCACGATGTACGGCACGGTGTTGCCGCCGACCAGGTCCTCACCGGAGTCGTAGACCGCCACCACCGCGTGGTGGTTCAGCCCGGCCACGGACTGTGCCTCGCGGGTGAAGCGGGCCTTGGACACCGGGTCCTCGGCGAGGTCGGCACGCAGCAGCTTCACGGCCACGGTGCGGCCGAGGCGTACGTCCTCGGCGGCGAACACCTCCGCCATACCGCCGCGCCCGAGGCGCCGCGTGAGCCGGTACCGGCCGTCGCCGACCAGGCCGCCGTTGCCCCACATCTCCGGTGCCTCGGGGACATGGGAGCCGGTGGCCTCAGGATCGGACGGGCCCTGGGGGCTCTGCGTCGGTGCCATCGGTCCTCGCCGTCGAATCGATCCGCCCGGGAGCGGTAAGGTCATCGGTCTTCGCTAGAGCACGCTACAGGTTCCGCGGCACCCACCGGTCCGTCGTGGACCGGCCATCAAACCCGCCGTTCGCCTGACATCGCAAGTTCACCCCCGGTGATTCAGGGTGCCGAACGTCTCAGGTCCGTGACCGGATCTTGCACATCTGGTCACGGAACGGGCACACAGCTTGACGTGTCCGGGCCCTGGGGCACACTTGGCTCCGGAATTCCAGATTTGATCGCTATAACGTACGGGTAGTGCGCCGTGCGCCTAGGGGGAAGCGGAACGATGAGCCAGGACGGCGCTCAGGGCCAATTCGAGGGCCGTTCGGTCGGCGGAGGACGTTACCAGCTTCGTGATCTTCTCGGGGCCGGCGGAATGGCATCCGTGCACCTCGCGCACGACACCGTGCTCGACCGCGACGTCGCGATCAAGACACTGCACACCGAGCTCGGCCGCGAGCAGGCCTTCCGCGAGCGCTTCCGCCGCGAGGCGCAGTCAGTGGCGAAGCTCACGCACACCAATATCGTCTCGGTCTTCGACTCCGGCGAGGACGAGCTCGACGGCGGCATGGTGCCGTACATCGTCATGGAGTACGTCGCGGGCCAGCCGCTGCGCTCCGACCTCGACGCCGACATCGCCCAGCACGGCGCGATGCCGACCGAAAAGGCCCTGAAGATCACCGCCGATGTGCTCGCGGCGCTGGAAGTCAGCCACGAGATGGGCCTGGTCCACCGCGACATCAAGCCCGGCAACGTCATGCTGAACAAGCGCGGCGTCGTCAAGGTCATGGACTTCGGTATCGCCCGCGCCATGCAGTCCGGCGTGACGTCCATGACCCAGACCGGCATGGTGGTCGGCACCCCGCAGTACCTCTCCCCCGAGCAGGCGCTGGGCCGCGGCGTGGACGCCCGCTCCGACCTGTACTCCGTCGGCATCATGCTCTTCGAGCTGCTGACCGGCCAGCTGCCGTTCGACGCGGACTCCCCGCTCGCCATCGCCTACGCCCACGTCCAGGAAGAGCCGCCGGTCCCGTCGAGCATCAACCGCTCGCTGCCGCCGGCCGTGGACGCGCTGGTGGCCCGGGCGCTGAAGAAGAACCCCAACGAACGGTTCCCCACCGCCGAGGCGATGCGGGACGAGTGTCTGCGGATCGCCGGGTCCGGCCAGTCCGGTGCCACCCCGCTGATCATCGGTGAGGGCCCGCGGGCGCGCACCAGCGGCTCCTCGGTGTCCTCCGCGGTCTTCCCCACCACGTCCGGAAGCCCGCAGACGCCGGTCCCGCCGAACGTCCAGCAGCCCTACCAGCCGACGCAGGCGGTCGGCTTCGGCCCGCAGACGCCCCCGCCGCCGAACAACGCCTACCCGACGCCGGCCCCCGGTCCGGTCCCGGGCCCGGCGCCGTTCAACGTCAACGCGGGCGGTTACCAGGCTCCGCCGGCGTACACCCCGCCCCCGCCGCCGGTCACCGCCTCGATGCCGTCGGCCGGCGGGCCCGGCGGGCGGAAGAACAACACCCCGGTGATCGTGGTCTCGGCGATCGTCGGTGTCGTCGTGGTCACCGCCATAGCGATCGGCATCGGTCTGAGCGCCGGTTCCACCGACGACACCGGCGGCGACGTCACACCGTCCAGCTACTCCGCTTCGCCCAGCGAGAGCGTCCGCCCCGAGGACAAGACGGCGACGATCCTGACGTCCGAGTGCACCAACCCGACCAAGAGCTACGCCGACAAGCGCAAGATCCTCTTCCCGTCGTTCCGGTTCAAGAACCTGGACTCGGTGAAGGAGTGCATCAAGGCGGCCGGCTGGAAGTACAAGATCGTCAAGGAAGAGGACAGCTCGATCTGGGGCAAGAACACCGTCACTGATCAGTCCCCGGCCGCCATCAGCTGGTGGTACCCGACCAAGGACGCCACGATCGAGCTGACCATCTCCACCGGTCGCAGCGGCTGACGGTCGCACCGCATACAGAAGGGGCCGGCACGCATCTCGCGTGCCGGCCCCTCGTGCATACGGTCAGAGGTACGGGCCCGAGCGGGCGCCGCCGTGGCCGGGCTTGCCCTCGTCGCCCTCCGTGGGCAGGACACCGGGCGGCAGGGCCCGGCGCATCGACTCCAGCTGGGCGCGGGCGGCCATCTGCTGGGCGAACAGCGCGGTCTGAATGCCGTGGAACAGACCCTCCAGCCAGCCCACCAGCTGCGCCTGGGCGATCCGAAGCTCCGCCTCCGTCGGCACCGACTCATCGGTGAACGGCAGCGACAGCCGCTCCAGCTCCTCCACCAGTTCGGGCGCCAGCCCGTCCTCCAGCTCCTTCACCGAGCTGGCGTGGATCTCCTTGAGCCTGACCCGGCTGGCCTCGTCGAGAGGAGCGGCCTTCACCTCTTCCAGCAGCTGCTTGATCATGCTGCCGATGCGCATGACCTTCGCAGGCTGTTCGACCATGTCCGTCACCGGGACCTCGCGGGGCTCATCGCCGTCGTCCCCGCCACCGGAGCCGGCGCTGCCGAGCGCCATGCCGTCCGGGCCGACAACCAGGACGTGCGGGTTCTCCTGCGACCGTTCGTTCATCGGCATATCCATGCCGCCATTCTCTCGTACGAGGGCTTCTCGACGGTGGTGCCCCCAGGAGAACGTGATCCACCTTTCCGGGGCACCCGATCCCTGGTGTTTCACGTGAAACCACGGATTCGCGCTGTTTCACGTGAAACCACGCCAACCGTTTCAACGGTTTCACGTGAAACAACCGGGAGCGTTTCACGTGAAACGGTGTGCCGTTCCCCGTCTCCTCGTTTCACGTGAAACGAGGAGACGGGGAGAGGGAACGGAAAACTGCGGCCTCAGCGGCGGCGGAGCCGCAGGCCCAGGAACGCCAGGCCCAGGCCCGTCAGCGCCAGACCCGCACCCATCGGCAGCACCCGCTCGACGGGGGCCGTCGGGGACTCCAGGGCGTATGGGCGGGCCATGTCCCCGTCCCCGTCCGTGGTGCCGGTGGTCGCGTCCTCGGGGACGGTGGGCGACGGGAGCGGCGGCAGCGTTTCGTACGAGCGGTGGCTGCGCCGGTCCGCCGTCCTGACGCGGTGCGACGACGTGGAGTGCGAGGGTGCGGCGTCGGATACGGCCTCCGTCGGGGCATGCCGCTTCACCGGATCGCGCCGGCCGGGCAGCGGGTGGGCGCGGGCGGAGTCGGACGGATCGCCCGGCGCCGCCTTCCGGAAGTGGCCGTGGCCCGCGAACTCCGCACTGCCCGCGCCCGCCCCGTGGAAGCCCGGACCGAACGGGTGGGGGTGGTGGTGCCACCGGCCGTGCCAGCGGCCCGGGTGGTGGTGCGGCCCCCGGCGCGGATAGCCCGCCATGTCGTACGGGAAGCCGGGGAAGCCGTCCGGGAACTCGCGGAAGCGGGCCGGAGCCCCCGGGTGCCCGGAGTGGCCCCGCCCCGGTACGAACGGCTCCTCGACCTGCGGCAGATCGCTCCCGAAGTCCTCGGCGACGAAGGCATCGGCCCCGAGCATCTCGGGCCGGAACTCCTCCGGCACGTCGTCGTCCGGCGAATCGCCCGGCCGGACGAGTTGCGGTGCGCGGTCCACCGGTGTGGCCTGCCGGTCCGCGGCCGCCGCGGGGGCGGCGCCCACCGGAACGGGCAGGACGACGGCGGCGACCAACAGACTGCTGGCAATGCGCGAACGGAAACCTGGAGCGACCACAGTGCCCCTCCCGTGCCGAGCCGTCGGGTGACCAGCCCAGCGTCACATGTGATCAGATGCACGGCATCTTGGGACTGTCCGCCGGGTTATCCGCCGACGGCCCGGGAGGGGTGATCCGGAAGGCCGCAGCGGCCGGTTCAGACGGTCAGCACGACCTTGCCGACGTGCACACTCGCGTCTACAACGCGGTGCGCCTCGGCGGCCTCGGACATCGGGAGCGTACGGTCCACGATCGCCCGGACCTGGCCGTTGCCGATCAGCGGCCAGACGTGCTCGCGCACGGCGGCGACGATGGCCGCCTTCTCACTCAGCGGGCGGGCGCGCAACCCGGCGCCGGTGATCGCGGCGCGCTTGGCCATCAGCGCGGCGAGGTTCAGCTCCGCCTTCACCCCGCCCTGCAGCCCGATGATCGCAAGTCGCCCGCTGACGGCAAGCGCCTTCACGTTCCGCTGCAGGTACTTCGCGCCGATGATGTCGAGGATGACGTCCGCGCCCTTGCCGTCGGTGGCCTTGCGGATCTCCTGGACGAAGTCCTGCTCGCGGTAGTCGATCAGGATGTCCGCGCCGAGCTCCGCGCAGCGGGCCAGTTTCTCGGGGCCGCCCGCGGTGACCGCGACCCGCGCCCCGACCGCCTTGGCGAGCTGGATCGCCATCGTGCCGATGCCGCTCGCGCCGCCGTGGACCAGCAGCGTCTCGCCGGGCCGCAGGTGGGCGATCATGAAGACGTTGGACCAGACCGTGCAGGTCACCTCGGGCAGCGCGGCAGCCGTGACCAGGTCCAGGCCGGGCGGCACGGGCAGCACCTGCCCGGCCGGCACCGCGACCTTCTCCGCGTAGCCGCCGCCCGACAGCAGCGCGCACACCTCGTCGCCGACCGCCCAGCCGTGCACGCCCGGGCCGACCGCGCTGATCCGTCCCGAGCACTCCAGCCCCGGGTACGCCGGGGCTCCGGGCGGCGGGTCGTAGAAGCCCTGCCGCTGGAGCAGGTCGGCGCGGTTCACGGCGCTGGCCGCGACCTCGATCAGGACCTCGCCCTCGCCGGGCTGCGGGTCGGGCACATCCGTCCAGACAAGTGCTTCGGGGCCACCGGGCTCCGGGATAGTGATCGCTCGCATGGGCGCGAGGCTACTCGCCGTCCGCGGACAGAGCGATGGCACGGGGGCCGGTGACCACGGACGCGTCGTCACACCGCCGCATGTCGGACCGGGTTAACAGGCCGTCATTCCTCGTCCAGCCGGCGCATCGGGGAGACGGTGGTGCCCGGGAGGGTCGGCCGTGCCGACTGCTTGGCGGGCAGGTCCGGCTCCTCCGACACGGCCGCCCGGACGATGGTGATCAGCCGGTCCGTGCTCTGCAGCGGGCTGGCCTCCGGGTCGTCGTAGCCCAGCAGCCGGTGACCGCGCAGCACGGACACGACCAGATCGTCGGTCTCGCGTACGGACCTGCCTACCTCGGCCTTCACCACCGGGCGTTCGATCAGGTCCAGGCCGCTGCCCTGCTGGATCAGGTCCTCGATGACCGTGCCCGCGCTGGGGCTGTGCACGGAGAGGCCCAGCAGCCGGCCGGCCGCGCTGGCCGAGGTGATCACCGCGTCGGCGCCGGACTGCCGCAGCAGCGGGGCGTTCTCCTCCTCCCGCACCGCCGCGACGATATGGGCCCGCTTGTTGAGCTGGCGGGCGGTCAACGAGACGAGCACGGCGGTGTCGTCGCGCTGGGTGGCGATGACGACCTGCCGGGCGCGCTGGATCTCGGCGCGCAGCAGCACATCACTGCGGGTCGCGTCGCCGACGACCCCGGCGAAGCCCTCGGCCACCGCCGCCTCGATCACCTTGGTGCTGGGGTCGACGAGGACGATGCGGTCGCGGCCGACGCCGGTCGCCCGGAGGGTCTGCACGGCGGACCGCCCCTTGGTGCCGTAGCCGACGATGACGGTGTGGTCGCGCACGGCGTTTCTCCAGCGTTTGAGTTGCCACTGCTCGCGAGTGCGTTCGGTGAGCACTTCCAGGGTCGTTCCGACCAGGATGATCAGGAAGAGCACGCGGAGCGGCGTGATGAGCAGGATGTTCAGCAACCGCGCGCTGTCGCCGTACGGGACGATGTCGCCGTAGCCCGTCGTGGAGAGCGTGACGGTCGCGTAGTAGAAGCAGTCGAGCAGGTCGACCGCGCCGTCGGCGTTGTCGTGGTACTCGTCGCGGTCCATCCAGACGATGAAGACCGTCGCCAGCAGCACCAGCAGTGCCATCAGCAGCCGGCGGGCGACCTGCCGCAGCGGCGCCTTCGGCGCCCGGCGCGGCAGTATCAGGCGGTGGGAGCGGTCCTCGGGCACCTCGTGCGCCGTGCTGTCGTAGGAGGGGAGCTTCACGCGACGCCTCCGGCCGGCCCGAACGGGTCCCCGAAGGCGGCCCGGTCCGCCGACCCGCCCCCCGACCACCCCGCTGACCAAGGGAGTTCCAGGAGTTCGAGTTCGGTGCCGCGCTGGGCGCCGCCGGGCGGGACGACCGCCAGCGCATCGGCGGCGGCGATCCCGCGCAGCATGGCCGGGCCGTGGAAGTGCAGCGGCTCGGCCGTCAGGCCGTACCGCTCGTCATCGCGGTAGGCCACCGGGACGAGCCGGGTGTCGTGCGGATGTCCGTGCACCGGCGCGGTCAGCGGGGTACGGCACGGAGCGGGCGGCCGGCGGGCGGCAAGCGCCCGCAGCAGCGGCTCGGCCAGCGTGCAGAGCCCGGACACCGCGGCGAGGGGGTTGCCGGGCAGACCGACGAGGTGCCGGCGCGGGGCCAGCCGGGCCAGCAGCATCGGATGCCCGGGGCGCACCGCCACGCCGTCCACCAGCACCTCGGCGCCGAGGCGGCGCAGGGTCGGATGCACATGGTCGACCGGGCCCGCGGCCGTACCGCCGGTGGTGATCACCACGGTGGCGGTGGACTCCGCCAGCGCCGCGTACAGCGTGTCGGCGTCGTCCGCGAGGTGGCGGGGGGCGGCCGCCGTCACGCCGAGGGCCTGCAACCAAGGGCCCAGCATCGGCCCGAGCGCGTCCCGGATCCGGCCCGCCTGCGGCAGCCCGCGGTCCAGCAACTCGTCACCCAGGACGAACACTTCGGCCCGCGGCAGGGGGTAGGCGGTCAGCTCGTCGTAGCCGGCCGCGGCGGCCAGCCCGAGGACGGCGGGGGTCACCAGCGCGCCGGCGGGCAGGAGGTGGTCACCGCGGCGGCACTCCTGGCCGCGCGGGCGGATGTCCTGGCCCGGCGGTACCGGCCGCGGCGCGTGCAGCTGCCGGCCGCCGCCGGGCAGTTCGCGTACCTCGCCGTGCTCGCTGCGCAGTACGGCGGTGGCACCGGACGGCAGGCGCGCGCCGGTCGCGATCGCGATGGCACGGCCGTCCTGAAGCGCCTCGGCAGGGGCCTGACCGGCGAGGATGCCCGCAGCGGCACCCTTGGGCCGGTCGACGCGCCAGGGGCCGGGGCCGGAGACCGCCCAGCCGTCCATGGCCGAGGTGTCGAACGACGGCAGGTCGGTGAGTGCGGTCAGCGGGACCGCGAGCGTCCGGCCGAGCGCCGCGGCGAGCGGGGTGGCCACCGGCGCGGGCGGCCCGGGGACGGCGTGCGCGGCGAGGTCGCGGGCGCGCTGCCAGGGCGTGGTGGGCGGCCTGCGGCGCGGGGCGGAGGACGGCGGCCGGCCGTCCTCGGCGGGGCCGGAAGGCCCGGACGAGCCGGTGGCGGCGTCCGGGTCGTGGCTGCCGCGCGCGGTGGGTGCGGCACCGGAGCCCGCCGTGGGCGGACCGCCCGCGGACGGGGTGGCGGGGCCGGGATCCGGACGCCGGGCCGGGCCGGTGGCCGCTGCGCGGGTGTGGTTGGCCAGTGCGAGCGCGTCCTCGAACGGGTCGCCGCCGCGCCGGTCGTCCCGGGCGGCGCCGAGCGCCCCGCCGGTCTCGCCGTCGGTCATTCCGCGGGCTTCGTTCCGGTGCCCGCGGCGTCCCCGGGACCCGCCGGCCCCTCGGCCTCCGCGGCCCAGCGGTTCGCCAGGGCGGCGGCCCGGTCGGTCAATTCCTTGACGTCCCGGCCCTGTTGGCCCGCCGCGTACCCGATCAGGAAGGTGGTCAGCGGCGCGGCCGGGCGGGCCACGCCGTGCGCCGCGTCCCGCGCGAGGTCGAGAAGCGCCGCCACGTCGACATCGAGGTCGATGCCCAGTTCGGCCTTGACTGCGGTGATCCATTCATCCAGCACGTGTCCATGCTCCCTGATCCGGGCGCGCGCCGCGCCGAGGTCTTCCCAGGTGTCGCAGTCGAAGGCGGCGGTGTTCGTGGGGTCCGGGACCCGGACGAGCGTCAGCCCGGCCAGCAGGGCGCGCAGCGGCAGGCCGGCGGGTGTGCCGTGTTCGTCCCGGATCCGCGCCAGCGCGCGGCGCAGCGGCTCGGCGCGGTAGGCCGCCACCAGCGGCTGGTCGCGGCCCGAGGCGTCCTGGAGCAGCGCCCCGTCCACCGGGGCGGCCGCCGCCAGCAGGCCGCGTACCGTCGCGGCGGTCAGGAACGGCAGGTCCGCGGAGAGGACGAGCACCGTGGGGGCGGTGCTGTGCCGCAGGCCGGCGTCCAGTGCGGCGAGCGGGCCCCCGCCCGGCGGGTCCTCGCGGGCGTGCAGCACGGCGCGGGCGGTCGCGCGCGCGGGGCCGACGACCACGGCGCGGGCCGCATCGGGGCAGGCGGCGAGCACCCGGTCCAGGAGCGGGCGGCCGCCGACGGACAGGGCGGGCTTGTCCGCCCCGCCGAGCCGCCGGGCCGCGCCGCCGGCCAGGACGATCACGTCGTGGGCGGTGTGGTCGTTCACCTCTTGAGTATCGCCGTCCTCGGCGCGCTCACACAGGCGTCCTACGGGGTGCCCCTCCGGGCCCGACGGGGGGCGGGCCCGGAGGGGCTGGACTCACAGGCCCCGCAGTAGCAGTGCGGGCCGCTCGACGCAGTCGGCCACGAACCGCAGGAAGCCGCCCGCGGTGCCGCCGTCGCACACCCGGTGGTCGAAGGTGAGCGACAGCTGGACGACCTGCCGAACCGCCAACTCGCCCTCGTGTACCCAGGGTTTGGCGGCTATCCGGCCGACGCCGAGCATCGCCGCCTCCGGGTGGTTGATGATCGGCGTGGAGCCGTCGACCCCGAAGACGCCGTAGTTGTTGAGGGTGAAGGTGCCGTGGGTCAGCTCGGCCAGGGACAGCCCGCCGGCCCGGGCGGTCTCCGTGAGCCGCGCCATCTCGGCGGAAAGGTCCTCGACCGTACGGGCCTGGGCGTCACGCACCACCGGCACCACCAGGCCGCGGTCGGTCTGTGCGGCGAAGCCGAGATGGACCGCGGGCAGCCGGACGATCTCCTGGGTGCGGGTGTCGACGGTGGCGTTGAGCTGCGGGAAGCGCGCGAGCGCGGCCGTGGTGATCCGGGCCAGCAGCGCGAGCAGCGACACCTTGGGCGCGCCGGGGACGTTCATCGCCCGGCGGGCGGCGAGGAGTTCGGTGGCGTCCGCGTCCACCCAGCAGGTCGCCTCGGGGATCTCGCGGCGGCTGCGGCTGAACTTCTCGGCGGCCGCGCCGAGCATCCCGCGCAGCGGGATCCGCTCCTCGCCCGGGGTGGGGGCGAGGCCGGCCGCGGCACCCGGGGCGGCGGCCGTGGTGGTCGCGCCTGCAGCCCCTTCGGCCGCGGCGGCTGCGGTGGCCGGCTGCGGCGCCTGCTCCCGGCGGGCGCGGAGCGCGGACTCGACGTCCGTACGGAGGATCAGGCCGTCCGGGCCGGTGCCCGTCACCTCCTGCAGGTCCAGGTCGTTCTCCCGCGCCATGCGGCGCACCAGCGGCGAGATGACGGCCACCGTACGGCTGTCGGCGTCCGTGGCGCGGGCCGGGCGGGCCGCGCCGGCCTCCTCGGCCGGCGTGGCCGGCTCGGCCCCGGTCGGGGGTTGCGGGCCGCCCGCCTCGGGGCGCGCGCCGTCCGCGGGGCGGATCCGGCGCCGGCGCGCCGCGGCGGCGCTCGTGCCGTAACCGACCAGGACGTTGCCGGAGCCGTTCTCCGCCGCGTCTGCGGCCGGTGCCTCGGGGGCGGTCGCCGTCCCGTTGGCGGCGCCCGAACCGGCGCCCGTCGTGGGGGCCGGTTCGGGCGCCGCCAGATCGTCCGGTACCGCGCCGACCGCGACGGTCACCAGGGGGGTGCCCACCGGGACTTCGGCCCCCTCGTCGCCGTAGCGGGCGGTCACCACGCCGCCGTACGGGCACGGCACCTCGACCATCGCCTTGGCGGTCTCGACCTCGACCACCGGCTGGTCGACGGCGACGACCTCGCCCACCTCGACCAGCCACTGCACGATCGTCGCCTCGGTGAGGCCCTCCCCCAGGTCGGGCAGGGTGAATTCACGGACCACGGCCATCACGCACCACGTCCTTCGGTCCAGTCGGACTCCCACTGCAGGCGCGCGACGGTGTCCAGGATCCGGTCGACGCCGGGGAGGTGGTGCCGCTCCAGCATGGGCGGCGGGTAGGGGATGTCGAAGCCGGCCACCCGCAGCACGGGCGCCTCCAGGTGGTGGAAGCAGCGCTCGGTGATCCGGGCGGCGATCTCCCCGCCGGGCCCGCCGAAGCCGCCGGCCTCGTGGACGACCACGGCCCGTCCGGTGCGCCGTACGGACGCGCAGACCGTCTCGTCGTCGAACGGCACCAGGGAGCGCAGATCGACCACTTCCAGGTCCCAGCCCTCGGCGCGGCCGGCCTCGGCGGCCTCCATACAGGCGGGCAGCGACGGACCGTACGTGATCAGGGTGGCGCTGCTGCCGCGGCGGCGTATCTCGGCCCGGCCCAGGGGCGCGACCGGGGTGGGCGTGTCCGGCGACCACTCGGCCTTCGACCAGTACAGCCGCTTGGGCTCCAGGAAGACGACCGGGTCGTCGGAGGCGATGGCGGCCCGCAGCAGGCCGTAGGCGTCCTCGACGGTGGCGGGGGTGACGACATGCAGCCCCGGGGTGGCGAGGTAGTACGCCTCGGAGGAGTCGCTGTGGTGCTCGACGCCGCCGATGCCGCCGCCGTAGGGGATGCGGATGGTCAGCGGCATCGGGACCGCGCCGCGGGTGCGGTTGCGCATCCGGGCGACATGGCTGACCAGCTGCTCGAACGCCGGGTAGGCGAACGCGTCGAACTGCATCTCGACCACCGGCCGCAGCCCGTACATCGCCATGCCGACGGCGGTGCCCAGAATGCCGGCCTCGGCGAGCGCGGTGTCCGTGCAGCGGTCCTCGCCGAACTCCTTGGCCAGGCCGTCGGTGATGCGGAAGACGCCGCCCAGGGCGCCGACGTCCTCGCCCATCACATGGACGGCGGGGTCCTCGGCCATGGCGTCGCGCAGCGCACGGGTCAGCGCCTGCGCCATGGTGGCGGGCTTGCGCGCGGTGGCCGGAGCGGTGGTCGTCATGGCCTGGCCTCCTCGGCGGGCGCGGTGCCCGCGGTGTCCTCGGTGTGTCCGGCGGCCTCGGCCTCCAGCTCGGCGCGCAACTGCGCCGCCTGGGCGCGCAGTTGGTCGGTCTGCTCGGCGAACACGTGGGTGAACAGGTCCATCGGGTTCAGCACCGGGTCGGCGTTCATGCGCTCGCGGAGGTCGGCGGCCAGCTGCTCGGCGCTCTCCCGGGTGGTGGCGACGAACTCGTCGGTCAGCAGACCACGGCCGGCCAGCTCGTGCTCCAGCAGGGCTATCGGGTCGTGCGCCCGCCAGGTCTCGACCTCGGCGTCGGTGCGGTAGCGGGTGGCGTCGTCGGCGTTGGTGTGCGCCTCGATGCGGTACGTGACGGCCTCGACGAGGGTGGGGCCGCCGCCCCGGCGGGCGCGCTGGACGGCCTCGCCGAGCACCTCGTGCATCGCGGGCGCGTCATTGCCGTCGACCAGGCGGCCGGGCATGCCGTAGCCGACCGCCTTGTGGGCGAGGGAGGGCGCGGCGGTCTGCTTGGCGAGCGGCACGGAGATGGCGAAGCCGTTGTTCTGCACCAGGAAGACGACCGGGGCCTGCCAGAGCGCCGCGAAATTCAGCGCCTCGTGGAAGTCGCCCTCGCTCGTGCCGCCGTCGCCCACCATGGCCAGCGCCACCACCTCGTCGCCCTTGAGGCGGGCGGCGTGTGCCAGGCCGACGGCATGGGGAAGCTGGGTGGCGAGCGGGGTGCACAGGGGGGCGATGCGGTGTTCGTGCGGGTCGTAGCCGCAGTGCCAGTCGCCGCGCAGCAGGGTCAGCGCCTGTACGGGGTCGAGGCCGCGGGCCACGGCAGCCAGGGTGTCGCGGTAGCTGGGGAAGAGCCAGTCCCGCTCCTCCAGCGCCAGTGCGGCGGCGACCTCGCAGGCCTCCTGGCCGGTGGAGGACGGATAGACCGCCAGCCGTCCCTGCCGGGTCAGTGCGGTGGCCTGGGCGTTGTACCGGCGGCCGCGCACGAGCTGGGCGTACAGCCGGGTCAGCAGTCCGGAGTCGAGCCGGGCGGCGGCGTCCGTGCCGAGGATGCGGTACGGCTCCTCGTCGGGCAGGAGAGGCGCGGGATCGACGCGCGGGCGCCACGCAGGCGGCGGGCCGGCCAGGCTGCTCTTGTTCCTGCTGCTGCCGGGCTGCTCAAGGACCGTCATGACGAGCACCTCCTCGGTTCGAAGGGGTGGCGCGATGGCGCCGCAGAAGGGTGGTGGGCGAACGGCGGATGGGCAGGATGAAACCGGTCGGGGCGGGTGAGCCCTTCCCTACCGATTGTTCGGTCGCTGATGCATTTTGGCTACAGGCGGGTTCAGCCTGTGGACAAACGGTTCTCCACAGCTTCAGATGAAGACAGGGCGTCCACAAAGGGGAGGCGGGACCATATGCCGGACGAACAGATGGCCAATAACAACGGTCAGCCACCGACGCCCGAACCGCCCGCCCCGGCCGCCCGCCCGCTGGACACCATCGACCGGTCGATCCTGCGCATGCTGCAGACCGACGGCAGGGCCTCGATACGTTCCGTGGCCGAGCGGGTGCACGTTTCCCGCGCCAATGCCTACGCGCGCATCAACCGGCTGATGGACGACGGGGTGATCCGCGGGTTCAGCGCCCTCGTCGACCAGGAAAGAGCAGGTCAGGGCGCCTCCGCATACATCACGCTGAAGATCGTGCAGAACTCCTGGCGGACCGTGCGCAAGCAGCTCACCGCGCTGCCGGGCGCCACCCACATCGCGCTGGTCAGCGGCGATTTCGACGTGCTGCTGCTGGTGCACACCAAGGACAACCGGGAGCTGCGGGAGCTGGTCCTCACCCGTATCCAGTCGATACCGGAGGTGCTCAGCACCCGCACCCTGCTGGTCTTCGAGGAGACCGATCTCGGTCCCGAGGGGGAGTGAAGCGCCCGGTGACGCGGGGCGGGCCGTCAGGGGCTTCTCAGGGCCCCTGTGGATCCACAGGACCCGTCAGAGCCGGCGCAGGCCCGTGAACGCCGTGCGCACCACGGCCTCGGCGACCTCGTCGCGGCTCGCCGCGCCGCCCCGCCCGGGCCGGTACCACTCCACGATCGAATTGATCATGCCGAAGAGCAGCCTCGTGGCGAGCCGGACGTCCACGTCGTCCCGCAGGTCGCCGTCGGCGGCGGCCTGCTTGAGCAGCGCGGCCACCTCGTGGTCGAACTCCCGGCGGCGCTCCATGGCCCACCGCTCGGTGTCCGTGTTCCCCCGCACCCGCAACAGCAGCGTCACGTAGGGGAGTTCGTCCATCAGCACCTCGGTCACCCGGCGGGTGACGTGCTCCAGCCGCTCGATCGCCCGTCCCTGGAGGGCGGCCGGTTCCTCCAGCACGCCGAAGAGGCCGTCCAGGGCCCGGCTTATGGCACGGTGCAGCAGCTCTTCCTTGCTGCGCACATGGTGGTAGATCGAAGACTTGGAGATGCCGGCCGCCTTGGAGAGGTGCTCCATGGAGGTGCCGTCGTAGCCGCGCTCGATGAACACCTCGACGGCGACGGCGAGCAGCGAATCGGGCGTGTAGGTGTCGCGCTTGGCCATGGTCATGATGAGAGCACCTGTTCCTCGAGGTCCGCACGGCGCCGCAGCGCCCAGGACGGTACGTAGCGTCCCTGGGCATTCTGGTGGTGCATCGAGTCCAGCAGGTCCCACACCCAGTGGGCACCGAGCCGTTCGGCCCATTCCATGGGGCCCCCGGGGTAGTTGACGCCCAGGCGCATGGCGGTGTCGATGTCCTCAGGGGTGGCCACCCCGCGGGCGGCGGCGTCCACGGCGAAGTCGACGATCATCGCGACCGTCCGGGCGACGATCATGCCCGGGACGTCACCGATGACGCTGACCTCCTTGCCCAGCGCCTGGAACAGCCCGACCGCCTCGGCGAGGTCCGACTCGGAGCACGTCTCCGAGGGTGCCAGCGCGATCCGGGTCGCGGCCCGGTAGTCGAGCGAGAGGTCGAAGCGGATGTACTTGTCGTAGACGACGCTCGTCGCCGGGTAGCCGTTGGTCAGCGCCAGGCAGGCCCCGCCGGGCAGCCGGAGGAAGCCCTCCGACTCGCCGGGCGTGCGGTCGCGGGTGACCTTGATGCCGGCCTCCACGATCAGCTCGCGGAGCACCGCGGCGGGGCCGGGCAGTTGCGCATGCAGGGCGACGGCCTCCGGGGCCGGGCAGGGCGCCGCGGTGTGCGGCGCGGGCGGCTTCGCGCCCTCGGAGTAGTCGTACCAGCCGCGCCCCGCCTTGCGGCCGTGCAGCCCGGCCTCCACCAGCCGGCGCTGCGCCAGCGAGGGGGTGAACTTGAGGTCCTGGAAGAAGGACTGCCACACGGAGTGGGTGACCGCCTCGTTCACGTCCTGCCCGATGAGGTCGGTCAGCTCGAACGGCCCCATCTTGAAGCCCGCGCCGTCGCGCAGCACCGCGTCGATGGTGGCGGGGTCGGCGACGCGTTCCTCGTAGGCGCGCAGCGCCTCGGCGTAGAAGGGGCGGGCGACGCGGTTGACGATGAACCCGGGGGTGTCGGCGCAGCGGACCGGCTTCTTCCCCCAGGCCGCGGCGGTGTCGTACGCCGCGTCGGCGGCCGCCTCGTCCGTGGCGAAGCCGCTGACCACCTCGACCAGCGGAAGCAGCGGCGCGGGGTTGAAGAAGTGCAGGCCCACGCAGCGGCCGGGGCGGCGCAGGCCGCCGGCGACCGCCGTCACGGAAAGCGAGGACGTATTGGTGGCCAGCAGGCAGTCGTCGCCGACGATGTCCTCCAGCGACCTGAACAGCTCCTGTTTGGCGCCGAGCTCCTCCAGGATCGCCTCGATGACCAGCGCGGCGTCGGCCAGCTCGGCCAGGGCGGTGGCGGGGGAGAGGCGGTCGCGGGCGGCGTCCCGCTCGGCCGCCGTGATCCGGCCCTTTTCCACCAGCCGGTCCAGCCGCCGCACGAGCGCGCCGGCGGCCTGGTCCGCGCGCCCGGGGGCGCTGTCGTAGAGCCGTACGCGATGGCCGGCGACCAGCGCCACCTGCGCGATTCCCTGTCCCATGGTGCCCGTACCCACCACTGCCACGGTGTTGCCCGTGCCGATTGCCGTCATGCCAGCTGATCCTCCCCGACCGACTTTTCCACAGGCTCGCCGGGCCCTCTTGCCCCGACCGATCGTTCGGTTACTCTAACTCCGTTGTCCTGTCCGCTCCCAGCCCTATCCGCTTTCCGCCCGGCTCGACGAGGAGTTGGTCATCGATGGCCGCCGAAATGACCGCAGCGCAGTTGATCGAGAAGCACCGCCCGACCCTCGACCAGGCGCTGGAGGCGATCCGTACCCGCGCCTACTGGTCCCCGCACCCCGAGCACCCCAAGGCGTACGGCGAGACCGCCGCGGCCGACGGTGCGGCCGCGTTCGAGGCGCTGCGCGGCAAGCGCTTCGAGCTCACCCAGCCCGGCACGGACGACTGGACGGGCCAGGAGGTCTCGCCCTACGGGCCGGAGCTGGGGATCAGCTACCCGCACCCGGACGTGGACGTCCTGCTGCCCGCGATGCGCGCCACCATCCCCGCCTGGCGGGACGCCGGCCCGGAGCTGCGCGCCGCGGTCTGCCTGGAGATCCTGGCCCGGATCAGCGCCCGCACCCATGAGTTCGCCCAGGCCGTGATGCACACCAGCGGCCAGGCGTTCATGATGGCGTTCCAGGCCGGCGGACCGCACGCCCAGGACCGCGGCATGGAGGCGGTGGCGTACGCGTACGCCGAGCAGACCCGCACCCCGGGGCAGGCAGCCTGGTCCAAGCCGCAGGGCAAGCGCGACCCGCTGGAGCTGTCCAAGAGCTTCACGGCCGTGCCGCGCGGCGTGGCCCTGATGATCGGGTGCAACACCTTCCCGACCTGGAACGGCTACCCCGGCCTGTTCGCCTCCCTGGCCACCGGCAACCCGGTCCTGGTCAAGCCGCATCCGCGGGCCGTGCTGCCGCTGGCGATGACCGTCAAGGTGGCGCGCGAGGTCCTCGACGACGCCGGCTTCCCCGCCGACCTGGTGTGCCTGGCCGTGGACAAGCCGGACGAGGGCCTGGCCAAGACGCTGGCCGTCCGCCCCGAGGTGCGCATCATCGACTACACCGGCTCGACCGCGTTCGGCGACTGGCTGGAGACCCACGCCCGGCAGGCCGAGGTCCACACCGAGAAGGCCGGCGTGAACACCGTCGTCATCGACTCCACCGATGACTACAAGGGCATGCTCAGCAACCTCGCCTTCTCCCTGTCGCTCTACAGCGGCCAGATGTGCACCACGCCGCAGAACCTGCTGATCCCCCGCGGCGGCATCACCACGGACGCCGGGCCCAAGTCGTACGACGAGGTGGTCAGCGACCTGGCGGGCGCGGTGAGCGGGCTGCTGGGCGACGACGCGCGGGCCAACGCGCTGCTGGGCGCGATCGTCAATCCGCAGGTCAAGGAGCGGATCGACGCCGCCGCCGGGCTCGGCGAGGTGGCCCTGGCCTCCCGTGAGGTGGCCAACCCCGACTTCCCGGGGGCGACGGTCCGCACCCCGGTGATCGTCAAGCTGGACGGCGCCAAGCCGGATGCCGAGGCGGCGTATCTGTCGGAGTGTTTCGGGCCGGTGTCGTTCGCGGTGGCCGTCGACTCCGCCGCCGTCGCCGTGGACCTGCTGCGGCGCACGGTCCGCGAGAAGGGCGCCATGACCGTCGGCGCGTACACCACGGACGCCGAGGTCGAGCGGCTGGTGGAGGACGCCTGCCTGGAGGAGTGCGCCCAGCTGTCGCTGAACCTCACCGGCGGGGTCTATGTGAACCAGACCGCGGCGTTCTCGGACTTCCACGGCTCCGGCGGTAACCCGGCGGCGAATGCGGTGCTCTGCGACAGCGCGTTCGTGGCCAACCGCTTCCGGATGGTGGAGGTGCGCCGACCCGCATGACCTGAGCGGGCCGGGCGCCGGCCCGCGTGACGTGGCCGGGCCCGGCGCCGGTCAGCCGGCGTCCGGCCCGTCGATCCTCGCGTGACGGCCGATCCAGGCGTGCATCGCGATGGCGGCCGCCGCCCCCGCGTTGATCGAGCGGGTCGAGCCGAACTGCGCGATCGAGCAGACCAACGAGGCGTGGCGGCGCGCCTCCTCGGTCAGCCCCGGCCCCTCCTGACCGAAGAGGAGCACACACCGCCGCGGCAGCTCCGTCGTCTCCAGCGGCACGGCCCCCGGGAGGTTGTCGATCCCGATGATCGGCAGTCCCTCGGCGGTGGCCCAGGCGGTGAGGTCCGCGGTGTCCGGGTGGTGGCGGACGTGCTGGTAGCGGTCGGTCACCATCGCCCCGCGCCGGTTCCAGCGCCGCTGGCCGACGATGTGGACCTCCTTGGCCAGGAACGCGTTCGCGGTGCGCACGACGGAGCCGATGTTGAAGTCGTGGCCCCAGTTCTCGACCGCCACATGGAAGTCGTGGCGGCGGGTGTCGAGGTCCGCGACGATCGCCTCCCGCGTCCAGTAGCGGTAGTGGTCGACGACGTTGCGGCGGTCGCCGTGCGCGAGCAGCTCCGGGTCGTAACGGTCGTCCTGCGGCCAGGGCGCCGGATGCGGGCCGACGCCGATCTGGGTCCCGTAGCCCTCGTCGTACTGGAGGGGCTCGGCGGGGGCGGTTTTCTCGCTGCTCACCCCACGAGCGTATGGCCACCGCCGCCGTGCTCCGTACGGGCCGGGGGCTCACCGCCTCCGGGGCCGCCGTCCGGGCCGGCCGGGACGGTGCGCGGGAAGAGGCGTTCGCGCAGGCCGGAGACGCGGGTGGAGAGCCAGGTCAGGAAGTTCGTCGGCAGGAAGACCGCGTCCGCGGCGATCATGGCGAGCGAGAAGAACGGCAGCCCCAGCAGGAACGCGATCGAGAGGTGCTCGCAGATCATGATGACCAGGAGCACGTTCTTGAGCCGGCGGTTGAAGAGCGTGAAGGGGAAGGCCACCTGGACGATCACCGTGCCGTAGGTGATCAGCATGACCATCAGGCCGTTGCTGCCGAGCAGCTGGGAGAGCGCGGGCCAGGGCGAGAAGTAGTCCAGGTGCATCGGGTAGTAGACCGCGGTGCCGTCCTGCCAGCGGGTGCCCTGGATCTTGTACCAGCCGGCGGTGGAGTAGACGAGGCAGACCTCGACCATGATCACCAGCAGTGCGCCGTTGTGGGCGAGCTTGGTGAGGGTGTCCAGGACGGTGCGCGGCTCCCCCGGTGCGTAGCGCTGGACCGCCCACCAGAGCCCGTGCGCGACCCACAGGCCCCACAGGACCAGGCTCCAGCCGATGTGGGGGAACGGGCCGTTGTCGAACCACAGGAGGGCGTAGCTGCCGGTGAGCTGCGCGACGGCGAGGGCGAGGCCGAGCACCGCCCACAGGACGATGCCGGTCAGATCGCGTCCGCGGCCCGCACCCGGCGTGCGTACGGCGGTCTGTGCCTCCCCGGGCGCCTCCCCGCCGGCCGCGGACACCTCCGCAGCGGACGCCTCCGCCGCCGCCCGGGCGCGCTTGGCACGGCGGGCGTCCAGCGACCAGACCTGGCCGCACCGGGTGAGCACGAGATACATCGACATCAGGTGGATGACGTTGTCGCCGCCGTCCCCTATGAAGACGCTGCGGTTCTGCAGCGAGATCACGCCGAGCATGAAGAGCACCGACATGGTGCGGGTGCGCCAGCCGAGCAGCAGCGCCGCGCTGGACGCGACGGCCATCAGGTAGACGCATTCGAACCAGCCGCGGCCGTCGGACCACAGCAGCATGGAGAAGGCGTGGTTGGCGTCCAGGAGGCGGCGCGCCATGTCCAGGCTCCAGGGGCTGTCGGGCCCGTAGAGCGTGAGGCGGTGCGGCCACTCGCGCAGCAGGAACAGCAGCCAGGTCGCCGAGAAGCCGATCCGGATCACGGCGGTCTGGTACGGGGCCAGCGCGCGGCCGGTGGCGCGGCCGAAGAGGCGGCCGACGGCACGCTCGATCCGGGTCTCCTCGTAGGGGGCCGGGGTCGCGGCGGGGGCCTGGGGCTCGTGGGGTGCGTGCGCCTGCTGCGGCACGTCGGTGGGCTCCGTGGTGTGCGAGGGCTGCGAGGTGTTCTTCGGCTGCTGGGGCTGGTGGGGCATCGGGGACGTCACTGGCTGTTCGCCCCCTCGGGGAGGTCGGCCGTGGTGACCTGCCACCAGGGCTGCACGCGGTACACGGGCTTGTCGCTGATCTTCTCGGTGCTCCACGACGGCGGGCTCACGGCGGCCGTGCGGGAGCGGACCTGGATGCGCTCGACCCGGCCACCGGCCGCGGTCCACTCGCCCTGCATCCGGAACATCACGATCCGCCGGATGTAGCGCTCGGCCAGCTCGCCGCGGGTGCCGATCGGGCGGCCCTGGGCGTTGTGGCTGTTGAGGAAGAGCTCCCAGCCCCGGCGCAGCTGGTTCTGCTCGGTGTGGCTGGGCAGCGGGTTGTGGAGTATGGCCCGGCCGTCACGGGCGGTCAGGTCGGTCCAGCCGGTGGTGCGGCCGCTGCCGTCCTCGGCACGGATCTCCGCGCGGACCTGGACCGCGACGTTCTGCTGGAGGGGGTTGGGCGCGAACAGCTTCCAGTTCTGTTCGTACTCGGGATAGACGTAGTCGCTGATCAGGGCGCCCTGCTGCTTGCTGAGCGTGTTCTGCGGCGCGACGTGCAGAAACATCATGGCGAGATGAATCGCGACGATGACGGCGACGGCGCAGGCCGCCACGCCTATGACGATCCGCGAGGGTAGCGACAGCGCGGCCAAAGGCCGCGGTTCGTCCCCGTATGACTGCATTCCCGCCCCGTTCCCGTAAACCCATGCGGTCAACTCCGCTGGGGAACCGTACCTACGCGCCCGCACCGGGCACACCCTCCCCCGACTTATCCACAGGCTTGACACCCGCTGCCCGCCCACTCACCATTGAACCGAACGATCGGTCGGTCGGGAGCGAGGGGGCACACATGACGACGATCGCGCCGGAGGAGGCGGCTCAGGAGGCCGCGTTCGACGCCACCGTGGCCGCGGACGAGCGGATCGAGCCACGGGACTGGATGCCGGAGGCGTACCGCTCCACACTCGTGCGGCAGATGGCGCAGCACGCCCACTCCGAGATCATCGGCATGCAGCCCGAGGCCAACTGGATCACCCGCGCGCCCTCCCTGCGCCGCAAGGCGATCCTGATGGCCAAGGTGCAGGACGAGGCCGGCCACGGCCTGTATCTCTACAGCGCCGCCGAAACCCTCGGCACAAGCCGCGACGAACTCCTCGACAAGCTCCACAGCGGCCGCCAGAAGTACTCCTCGATCTTCAACTACCCCACCCTGACCTGGGCGGACGTCGGAGCCATCGGCTGGCTGGTGGACGGCGCGGCGATCACCAACCAGGTCCCGCTGTGCCGGTGCTCCTACGGCCCCTACGCCCGCGCGATGGTCCGCATCTGCAAGGAGGAGTCCTTCCACCAGCGCCAGGGCTACGAGCTCCTGCTGACCCTCAGCCGCGGCACGGACGCCCAGCACGCGATGGCGCAGGACGCGGTCGACCGCTGGTGGTGGCCCTCCCTGATGATGTTCGGCCCACCGGACGACGAGTCCGCGCACTCCGCCCAGTCCATGGCCTGGAAGATCAAGCGGCACTCCAACGACGAGCTCCGCCAGCGCTTCGTCGACATCTGCGTCCCCCAGGCCGAGGCCCTCGGCCTCACCCTCCCCGACCCCGACCTGGTGTGGAACGAGGACCGCGGTCACTACGACTTCGGCTCCATCGACTGGACCGAGTTCCGCGAGGTCCTCAAGGGCAACGGCCCCTGCAACGAACAGCGGATCAACCGCCGCCGACAGGCCCACGAAGAAGGCGCCTGGGTGCGCGAGGCAGCCGCCGCACACGCGGCCAAGCACGGGAAGGCCGGACGATGACGACGACACCCCGCCCCGCGGAAACCCCCGCCTCCGGCGCCCCCGCCGAAGCGGCGGACGCCCGCCCCACCGACTGGCCCCTGTGGGAGGTCTTCGTCCGCAGCCGCCGCGGCCTGTCGCACACCCACGCCGGCAGCCTGCACGCCCCGGACGCCGAGATGGCCCTGCGCAACGCCCGCGACCTCTACACCCGGCGCTCCGAAGGCGTCTCCCTCTGGGTGGTGCCCTCCGCCCAGATCACCGCCTCCTCCCCGGACGAGAAGGACACCTTCTTCGAACCGGCCGGCGACAAGCCCTACCGCCACCCGACCTTCTACGAGATCCCGGAGGGGGTGCACCACCTGTGACGGACACCGTGACCACCCCCGCCCTGCCCCTCGGGGACGATGCGCTGATCCTCTCCCACCGCCTGGGCGAGTGGGCCGGCCAGGCCCCGGTCCTGGAGGAGGAGGTGGCGCTGGCCAACATCGCACTGGACCTGCTCGGCCAGGCCCGGGTGCTGCTCTCCCTGGCCGGCGACGAGGACGAGCTGGCGTATCTCCGCGAGGAGCGGGAGTTCCGCAACCTCCAACTCGTCGAGCAGCCCAACGGCGACTTCGCCCACACCATCGCCCGCCAGCTCTACTTCTCCACCTTCCAGGAGCTGCTCTTCGAGCAACTGGCGACCGGAGAAACCGACTTGGCGCCCCTGGCCGGCAAGGCCGTCAAGGAGGTCGCCTACCACCGCGACCACGCCACCCAGTGGACCCTCCGGCTGGGCGACGGCACCGACGAGAGCCACACCCGGATGCAGCGCGCCCTGGACGCCCTCTGGCGCTTCACGGGCGAGATGTTCGAGCCGGTGGCCGGATTGGAAACCCTGCCCTGGGCCACGTTCCACGACGTGTGGACCACCCGCATCACCGCCACCGTCGAGCAGGCCACCCTCCGCCTCCCCGAAGGACCGCAGCGCGGCGCCTGGACCGCCGGCGCGGGCCGCCAGGGCCTGCACACCGAACCGTTCGGACGACTGCTCGCCGAGATGCAGCACCTCCACCGCAGCCACCCGGGGGCGACATGGTGACCACCGGCGACACCACGACCGCCATGCCCGCCAGGCCCGCCATGCCTCCTACAGTCGGCACTGCCGGCAGGCCCACCACGGGCGGCACGGCCGGCACGTTCGAGACGGTCGGGACGGCCACCCCGACCGCCCCGGCCACCCCGCCCACCACGGCGCTCGAAGCGGAACTGCTGGCACTGGCCGGCTCCGTTCCCGACCCCGAGCTGCCTGTCCTCACCCTCGCCGAGCTCGGCGTCCTGCGCGCTCTGCGGCTGACCGCCCCCGACCGCGTCGAGGTCGAGCTCACCCCCACCTACACCGGCTGCCCCGCCATCGAGGCCATGTCCGCCGACATCGAGCGGATACTCCACGACCACGGCATACCCGACGTCGAGGTCCGTACGGTCCTCAGCCCGCCCTGGACCACGGACGCCATCACCGCCGAGGGCCGCCGCAAGCTGGCCGACTTCGGCATCGCCCCACCGCGCCCGGCCGGCCCGTCCGGCGGCCCCGTCTCCGTCACCCTCACGATCCGCTGCCCGCACTGCGGATCGACCGACACCACCCTGCTGAGCCGGTTCTCCTCCACGGCCTGCAAGGCGCTGCGCCGCTGCGAGTCCTGCCGCGAACCCTTCGACCACTTCAAGGAGTTGTGATGTTCCACCCGCTCCGGGTCCAGGAGGTCGAGCGGCTCACGGACGACGCGGTGGCCGTCACCTTCACCGTCCCGCCCGAACTCCGCAGCGCCTTCCGGCACACCCCCGGGCAGCACATCGCCCTGCGCAGGACGGTCGACGGCCAGGAGATCCGCCGTACGTACTCCCTCTGCGCCCCGGCCACCGACGAGCCCGTCCTGCGCGTCGGCATCCGGCACGTCGAGGACGGCGCCTTCTCGACCTACGCACTCAAGGAGCTGGCGGTCGGCGACACGGTGGAGGTGATGGCCCCGGCCGGCCGGTTCGTCCTCGCCCCGCGCCCCGGTCACTTCGTGGGGATCGTCGGCGGCAGCGGCATCACCCCCGTACTGTCCATCGCCACCACCCTCCTCGCCCAGCAGCCCGACGCCCGTTTCTGCCTGATCCGCAGCGACCGCACCGCGGCCTCGACGATGTTCCTGGAGGAGGTCGCCGACCTGAAGGACCGCTATCCCGACCGCTTCCAGCTGATCCACACCCTCTCCCGCGAGGAACAGCAGGCCGGCCTGCCCTCCGGCCGCCTGGACGAGGACCGGCTCCGCACCCTGCTGCCCGCCCTGCTGAAGACCGACGCCATCGACGGCTGGTACCTCTGCGGCCCGTACGGCCTGGTCCAGGGCGCCGAACGCGCCCTGCGCACCCTCGGCGTCCCCCGCAACCGCATCCACGAAGAGATCTTCCACGTCGACAACGGCGCCCCGACCGCACCCGCGGCCAAGGCCCCCGCACACAGCACGGTCACCGCCACCCTCGACGGCCGCTCCGGCACCTGGCCCGTCCACGACGGCGAATCACTCCTCGAAGCCGTCCTCCGCAACCGCGCCGACGCCCCCTACGCCTGCAAGGGCGGCGTCTGCGGCACCTGCCGCGCCTTCCTGGTCTCCGGCGAGATACGCATGGACCGCAACTTCGCCCTCGAATCCGACGAGGTCAACACCGGCTACGTCCTCGCCTGCCAGTCCCACCCGGTCACGGAGAAGGTGGAGCTGGACTTCGATCGGTAGGGGGTGGGCCCGGGGGAGGAAGCCTGGCCGTCGAGCGGCCGAAACCCCGCTCGGCTGGCCGCGGCCGAGGCGCAAGCCTTGCCTGGTCTGGGCTGAAGTCCGCACAGACGGCTCCTGCCCATCGCCCTTCCCCTGTCCTGCCTGTCCTGCCCCGTCCTGTCCCCTCCTTCGCCGAACCCCAGCCCACTACTCCTGGCTGAAGCCAGGACTCAGCCGCTGCTTGGCGCATGACGAGGGGTCCCAGGCGGTCCGACGGGTCGGGGGACGGACGGTCGGTCGTTCCCAAAGGCTTGTAGCGCTTGGTGAAGCGGCGGTAGGCCAGGCCCCCTGGCCTACCGCCACTTCACCAACCACCGCCATTCCCAATTCCTGGAACATGTTCTACCTTGGCGCCTGACTTGACGGCTCGTCAGGTCGTGGTGTCGTGCGGAAGGAAGGACAGGCAGTGGACTTCACCTTCACCGAGGAGCAACAGGCCGCCGTCGAAGCGGCGCGGGCCGTCTTCTCGGGGACCGCTCCGGACGACGTACCCAGCCCGGCACTCACCACCGGAGCGGTCGCCGACGACTTCGACCGCGCGCTGTGGCGCAAGCTCGCCGACGCGGATCTACTGGGCCTGCTCATCGCGCCCGAGTACGGCGGCGCCGGCCTCGACCCGATAGCCCTCTGTCTCGTACTGCGCGAATCGGCGAAGGTGCTGGCCCGGGTGCCTCTGCTGGAGTCCGGCGCGGCCGCGCTCACCCTCCAGCGGTACGCCGATGCCGCGCTCCGTACGGGCCTACTGCCGCAGATCGCCACCGGCGAGCTCGTCGTCACCGTCGCCGCCGCCGGCCGTACGGGCCATGAACCGGCCGAACTCGCCGTCCGTGCCACCCACGAGGGCACCGACTGGATCCTCGACGGCACGCAGACCGCCGTCCCCTGGGCCGCGACCGCCGACCGGATCCTGCTGCCCGCACACACCGCCGAGGGCCACGCCGTCCTCGCCCTCGTCCCCCGTGCCCACCCCGGCGTCACGCTCGCCGACCAGATCTCGACCAGCGGCGAGCGCCAGGCCGAGGTGCGGCTCGACTCCGTTCGTATCAGCGCCGCCGAAACGCTCACGGACCCGGCCGCCTGGGAATCCCTCCGCCACCTCCTGACCATCGGCACCTGCGCCCTGGCCCTGGGGCTCGGCGAGCGGGTACTGGCCATGACCGGCGAATACACCGGCAAGCGCGAACAGTTCGGGTTCCCGCTGGCCACCTTCCAGGCAGTAGCGGTCCAGGCCGCCGACCGGTTCATCGACCTGCGCGCCATGGAGGCCACCCTCTGGCAAGCCGCCTGGCGCCTCACTTCCGACGCACCCGGCCCGCTCCCACCGGCCGGGGACATCGCGGTCGCCAAGATCTGGGCCTCCGAGGGCGTACGCCGCGTCGTCCAGACCGCCCAGCACCTGCACGGCGGTTTCGGTGCCGACACCGACTACCCGCTGCACCGCTACCACGCCTGGGCCAAGCAGCTCGAACTCTCCCTCGGCCCCGCCGCCGCCCACGAAGAGTCCCTCGGCGACCTGCTCGCGGCGCATCCGCTGGGGTGAGACTCGGTGGGGAGGGCGCGCGGACTCACGGGGTGCCGTGCGCTCACGGGACTGGCGCGGGCTCCCTGGGTTATCGCGCGCTCACCGGGCTGGTGCGCGCTCGCTGGGCGAGCGTGCGCTGCCCTCTCGGCCTGCAGGGAGAGGAGGGGCGTAGGGCGTGGCAACACAGGCGGGCACTGTGCAGCGACCAGGTGGGTGGCGGAGGCCGGCCGACTGTCACGCAGGCACTGACCGACCTGCTGTCTAGCTAGCCAGACACTGGCCGACCGGCACTGACCAGCCAAGCACCGGCCGGGTGGCACCGACCGGCTAGATAACCGTCCCTGTTCCGCCCTTACCGTCGGAAACGGGACGACCGGCGGCCTCCCATGCCTGCATGCCGCCCGCGACGTTCACGGCGTCGATGCCCTGCTGGACCAGGTACTGCGCCACCTGGGCCGAACGGCCACCGACGCGGCACAGGACGTAGACCTTGTCGCCCTCGGGCGCCTTCTCGGTCAACTCCCCGTAGCGGGCGACGAACTCGCTCATCGGGATGTGCAGCGCACCTTCGGCGTGCCCCGCCTCCCACTCGTCGTCCTCCCGGACGTCCAGGAGGAAGGCCTCGGCCGAGAGCGCGTCGACACCGACGGTGGGTACAGAACCAAATTGCATGGTCCCGACGCTACCCGACCAGCTGCGTGAGGTACGCCTCACGTTCTGCGACGTCGGCGAGCAGCTTCTCGGCGATCTCGTCCAGCAGCCGGTCCGGGTCCTCCGGCGCCATCTTGATCATCGCACCGATCGCGCTCTCCTCCAGCTCGGCGGCAATGGCCGCCAGCAGTTCCTTGCGCGTGGCCAGCCACTCCAGGCGGGCGTAGAGCTCCTCGCTCTCGCTGAGCCGCTCCTCGGCCGGCGCCGGGCCGGCCTCCCACTCCCGCGCCAGCTCCCGCAGCGCCGCCTCGTCGCCCCGGCCGTACGCCGCATTGACCCGCGCGATGAACGCATCCCGCCGCGCCCGCTCCGCGTCGTCCCGCGCCAGGTCCGGGTGAGCCTTGCGGACGAGCTCGCGGTAGGCCTTACGGACCTCCTCGCTGGGCCGTACCTTCTGCGGCGGCTGCACCGGCTGCTCGGTGAGCATCGCCTGCGCCTCCGGGAACAGCCCGTCCGACCCCATCCAGCCGTGGAACAGCTCTTCCACCTCCGGCATCGGCAGCACCGATGCCCGCGCCTCGTGCGCCTTACGGATGTCCTCGGGGTCGCCGGTACGCGCCGCCACGGCCTCGGCGATCTGCGCGTCCAGCTCGTCGAGCCGCGCGTACATGGGGCCGAGCCGCTGATGGTGCAGCCGGGAGAAGTTCTCCACCTCCACCCGGAACGTCTCCACCGCGATCTCGAACTCGATCAACGCCTGCTCCGCAGCCAACACGGCCTTGGCCAACCGCCGCGTCCCCTCATCGGCCGCGTCTTGAGGGTTGAGGTCCTGACGACCGCGGGAGCCCTGGCCACGGGAGTCCTGTCCGGGGGAGTTCTGGCCACGGGAGTCCTGGCCGGGGGATGGGTCCGGATCAGTGGACGGGACCTGGGCGGCGGAGGGGCCGTGGCCTGCGGACGCGTCCGGGCCGACGAACGGGTCCTGGCCAGCGGAGGCACCATGACCAGTGGACGGGCCCGGGCCGGTGACATTGCCTGGTTCGCCCGACGGGGCGGCGTCGCCGGACGAGCCGGAGCCGTCAAACGAGCCGGAGCCGTCAACCGGGGCCGGCTGTCCTTCCGTGCCGGCGGCTGGGGCGCCCTGGCCGCCGTCGCGAGCATCCGGCGCCTGCGGTTCCCCCAAGGCATCCGCCGTGCCCGGTCCGTCCGCTCGGTGCTGGCCGTCCTGTGTGTTCTCCGCGTGCGAGTTCGTCACCCGGTCAGCGTACGGCCCGAGCCAACCCGCGCCCTGCCTCGCCACCGGCTGAAGGCTTCCGTCACCCCCGTACCTCGGCCACGGTCTGCCCTGGAAGGGTGGCGCTTCGCCTTTCCCTGCCGCCTTCCCCCCTGGGCCCCTCCCCCGCCCCCCACCCCACCCCACCCCTCACCCACCCACCCACCGCACCACCTACCGCCCACCGCCCCCGCGCACCACCCACCGCCTCCCGCGCCCCCACCGTCCGCCGCCACCCGGCCAGCGCCACGACAGCAGCACGACAGCGCCACGATCAACGGTCGGTCCTCGTCGATCAGCAGTCGGCACCGTCGGCCGGCACAGGCATCGGACAGCGGGCATCGGGCATTGGGCATCGGACAGCAGGCATCGGACAGCAGGCATCGGACAGCGGACATCAGGCATCGGTCATCGGTCATCGGGCGACAACAGAGACCACCGTCGATCGGCAGTGGCCACCCTCGATCGGCGAGGCCACCGTCGGGCGCCACAGGTGAGCCCTGCAGAGACCGGACAGTCACGGGCAGGTGTGGTCTGTCTGCTGCTGTGGCGCGGCCGAGATCGGCCGAGCTCATACCCCCATTTCTGCCGCTATGCGGCCGTTCTTCACTGCTGTGGTCAGTGCCGTGTGGTCCGCTTCCGTGCGGTCTGCATAGGCAACGGCGAACTTCGCTATGGCCTCGTCCAGTTCCTCGCTCTTGCCGCAGTAGCCGGCCACCAGGCGTGGGTCGGCGCTGTGGGCGTGGGCTCGGGCCAGGAGGGCGCCGGTCATCCGGGCGTAGTCGTCCAGCTGGTCGCCGGTCAGCTGGGCCGGGTCGACGCTGCCCTTACGGTTTCTGAACTGGCGGACCTGGAACGGAAGTCCGGCAGCCGCATCACCCGTCTTGTGGTCGAGGGCAGTGGAGTGGGTGCCTCCTCCGGCGGCCGGAGGTATGTCCTGCACGGTCGTCCAGCCGAGCAGGATGTCGCTGACGACCTGCATCCTCCGCTGGCCGAGCACCACCCGACGGCCTTCATGCGTCACCGCCGGGGCCGGGAAGCCGGCCTTCTCCACATACCGTGCCAGCGCCGAGCTCCGGGCCTCCTTCACCTGCAGGACCAGCGGCTCACCCCGGTGATCCAGGAGCAGCACCACGTACGACCGCAAGCCCACGCTGCCCGTGCCGACCACTCGGAAGGCCACGTCGTGCACCGCGTACCGGGCCAGCAGGGGCAGCCGGTCCTCGGGGAGGGTGTCCAGGTAGCCGGTGAGGGAGGCGGCCACGGCTGCCGCTTCGGCGTCCGGCACCCGGCGCAGCACCGGTGGCGCGTCCACGAACCGACGGCCTCCGTCCGCCGTCCGCTCGGTCGCCTTCGCCGCGAACCGCGCGCTGGTGTTCTTCCGCGCCTTGGCCGACACCCGCTCCAGCGTCCCCAGCAGGTCCCGGGCGTCGGTGTGGGAGACCAGTTCCTCATCGGCGATCGCGTTCCACGCCTCGGTCACCGGCAGCTTCGCCAACAGCCGCATCGTGCGTCGGTACGCGCCCGCCGAGTCCTGGGCAGCCTTGCGGCAGTCGTCCTCAGCCGCGCCCGCTTCCCGGCCCGCCAGGACCATCGACGTGGCGAGCCGCTTCACGTCCCACTCCCACGGGCCGTACAGGGTCTCGTCGAAGTCGTTGAGGTCGATGACGAGGCCGCCACGGGCGTCGCCGTAGAGACCGAAGTTGGCGGCGTGGGCGTCACCGCAGATCTGGGCCCCGATACCGGTCACCGGGTCGGCCGTCAGGTCATACGCCATCAGGCCCGCGGAGCCGCGGAGGAAGGCGAACGGGCTCGCGGCCATCCGGCCGACCCGTATGGGAGTCAGGTCCGTAAGCCGTCCGGCGTTGGATTCCTCCACCGCCGCTACCGCGTCCGGGCGTTCGACCGCGCTCGACAGTGCGGACTGCGCGGCACGAGGCAGCCGCTCCCGCAACGCCCGGCCGGCCGCCTTGGGCGACGGGCCCTGTGCATCGGCCTTGGCAAACCCCGGTACGTACGGCACACGCGTCATGCGGGCCACCTCCCCCTTCAGGACCTTCACGGCTGCGGCGACTTCGGCGACATCCACCAGGTCGGTGGGGTCGGCGAATTCCCTGTCATTGGGCACTACTTACCGGCCGCCGGACGGACTGCTCCCGGCCTGCCGACGTGCAATGACGTTACCGACGTCGCGTCATCGCGCGCAGGGCCTGTGGATAACTCTGCGTATCCGCTGGTCGTTGAGGGGGAGGGAGGGGACGGGAAGGGGGATGGGGGCGAGCGAAGGGGCAGGCGGGAGGGGGCGTCCACGGCCGGCCGCAGGTAAGTCATTGGCCTCTAGACCCCCACCGCCTCCTCCATTTCTTCCTCCGTCATTACTTCCTCCGTCATTTCTTCCTCCGTGGCCGCGTCCGCCGAGCCGGTGCCGGGTGTCGCCGCCCCAACCCACCGCTGCGGCCTGGGCTCCGGCACCGTTGCCGCCACCGCGGCCGCTGCCACCGCCGCCGCATTGGCCGCCGCTTCGTCCTCCGCGGCCCGTCGGCGTCGTTCGGCCAGCCCCGCCAGACCGACCATCAGCACACCGACGAGCAGCCAGCCGACCAGCGTCCAAACGTGCCCGGACAGGCCGTAACCGTCGAAGTAGACGTGACTGCGGAGGCCCTCCACGAAGCCGGCACCGTTCCAGAAGGAGTGCAGCGCGGCGAAGAAGCCGTTCTGCATCTCGGGCCGGAAAATCCCGCCGGACGAGGTGAAGTTGAGCATCACGAAGAGGGCCATCACGCCGAGCGTCGTCCACCGCTTGAGGAAGGTGTGCAGGCCGGTACCGATCAGCAGAACGCCGGCGGAGTACAGCCACGCCATGCCCCACAGGCCCCACAGGCCATGGTCGACGAGGTGGAACACCGGGCCCGCGAGCGCCGTGCCGATGAGGCTGACCACGACGGACGTGCCGATCGCCAACGCGGCCCGCAACCGGAGCGGCAGCACGGCACCGGCACCTCCGATCACCGCGACCGAGGCGTATGAGCCGATGCTGATCGCCACCAGCAGGAAGAAGACGCCCTGACCGGTCGGATCGTCCTCGGCGGGCGGTGCGACGTCCGTGACCTTCAGCGGGGCACCTTGCCGGGCCGCGAGGGGAGTGAAGATCTTCTGCACGACGGAGGCGCTGGTATCGGACCCGGCGGTGGCGACGAGCAGTTCAGGGGCCCCCGCCCCGCGCGCCTGCCCCCGCGTCTGCCCCTGCGACCGCTCCTGCGCCTGCCCCTGCACCTGGCCGCGCGCCTGCCCCTGCGACCGCTCCTGCGACTGTCCCTGCGCCGCCGCGTTCATCACGTACGCACCGAAGATGTCCTGATGCTTCAGCTGCTCGACCGCGGTCGCGCGACGGGGGACCGTACGCGCCTCGAGGTCACCCCCCGACCTATCGTTGATCGACTGGGCGAGCAGCTGTGCGCTACGGCTCGATCCGACGACCGCGACCGGCAGGTGGTGGGGTGCGGGATGTGCGAACGCGCCCAGGTAGGCGAGCCCCATGCCGATGCACATCAGCAGGGGCGTGATCAGGTGCGCCAGGACATGGCGGAGCCCGGCCGTGTGGGTGGCGGGGCGGCCGGCGGAGGCGGCCCGGTGGCCGCCTTGGGGCGCACTTCGGTGGTGGTCGGGACGTCGGACCGTACTCATGGGGCGAGCCTTCTCACGCTGAGGGGATTCGTGCGGCGGCGCGCCGGCCCGCGACGGACTGCGGGCCGGCAGCCGGCAACAGTTGACAGCAACAGTTGGCAAATACAACTCACGCTTACGTTGTACTCTACAACTACATCTACGAAAGGCAACCCGTGCCCCATCGCGATGACTCCGTCGAGACCATCCAGCAGGAGATGACCGCCTTCGCCCGGCGGGCCCGCGCGACCGCCGCCCGGATGCATCCCGAGCTGTCGCTGGTCTCCTACACCCTGCTTGCGCACCTCGATGACCAGCGCGGATGCCGCGCGACGGACCTCGCGGCGCACTACTTCCTGGACAAGTCCACGGTCAGCCGGCAGATCGCCGCACTGGAGAAGCTCGGTTTCGTCGAGCGCCGGGTCGACCCGGACGACCACCGCGTCCAGGTGCTCCACCCCACCGAGAAGGGCGCCCAGGTGCTCGCCAACGTCACCGCCAGCCGCCGGCAGGCCTTCCGCGAGCGCCTGGCCGACTGGGAAGAGGCCGACCTCGACCGCTTCGCCACCTACCTACAGCGCTACAACGCGGCCCAGGAGCGACTGGGATAACTGGGACTGCTGGAACTACTGGGATTACTGGCGCAACGGAGGCACCCCCAGGACAGGAGGCAACCCACCAGGACAGAGGGGAGAGCGGGGGAAAGCGGGGGAGACCGGGACGACCGGGAAGAGCGGGAAGAGCGGGAAGAGCGGGAAGAGCGGGAAGAGCGGGAAGAGCGGGAAGAGAGGGAAGAGCAGGAAGAGAGGGCCGGCAGGCAAAGAACCAGGCACGAAGCCCCCGACCGCCTACCTCCGGAACCGCTTCGGGCACTGCCCGCCGTCCGCCAGATACGTCTCCGCCCAGCGGCCCAGTTCCTTGAGGGCGGGGTCCATCGCGAGGCCGGCCTCCGTGAGCCGGTACGAGACCCGGAGCGGAGGGCCTGCATCCACTTCGCGCACGATCAGGCCGACCCCCGCCAGCTCCATCAGACGGTCGGAGAGCATCCGCTCGCTGATGCCGGGGATCGCCCGCCGCAGGTCGGCGAAGTGCACCGGGCCGGACATCAGGGTGGCAACGATCAGCCCCGTCCAGCGCTTCCCGAACAGCTCGAAGACGCGCGCCATGCCGTCGTCGACCTGCTTACACGTCGCCTCGCTGTGGTCCGCCATACACCCAGCGTACCGCCCTCTCGTTGGCTACTGCAGAAAAGTAAGCTCCTGTGCTATGAATAGTGACGTACGGAATTCAACCAGCTAGCCAAACGTTGGTCATTCCGTGCTCAGCCAGGGGCAGCACCGCAGGGCCCGCTGATCCCTGGGGCGCTGAACAGGGGCCAGCCCCTGGTGAGGCCACTGGCAAGCCCCCGCTGAACCTGAACGCGCTGAACCCGCTGAACCTGCTGAAGCCCCGCTGTCCCGCCCGGCCCCTACCGGACGGCACCCACCGGACGGCACCCGCTGGACAGCACCGACCAGACGGCACCAACCGAAGGAACGATTCCCATGGCCACGCTTCTGCTCATCGACTCGTCCGTCTCCCCCGAGGGCGTCTCCGCCTCCCGCTCGGTCACCGCGACCTTCCGCAAGACCTGGGAGGAGCAGCACCCCGAAGGCACCGTCATCCACCGCGACCTGGCCGCCGACCCGCTGCCGCACCTCGACGGCGTCGCCGCCTCCGCCGCGTTCTCCGACCCGGCCTCCCACACCCCCGAGCAGCAGGCCGCGTTCGCCGTGCGGGTCAAGCTCGCCGAGGAGCTGGAGCAGGCCGACGCGGTCGTCATCGCCGCGCCGATGTACAACTTCACGATCCCCTCCACGCTCAAGGCGTGGCTCGACCAGGTGATCATCATGGGCCGTACCGCGGGTGAGGCGCCGTCCGCCAAGGGGACGCCCGTCACGGTCGTCGCCAGCCGTGGCGGCTCGTACGCGCCGGGCACGCCCCGTGAGGGCATGGAGTACGTGCAGAACTACCTGGAGGCCGTGCTGGGCGGCGGCATGGGGCTGGACGTCGATTTCATCGTCCCCGAGCTGACCATGGCACCCGTCAACCCGGCGATGGCCGACCTGGTGCCGCTGTACGAAACCTCCCGCGACAAGGCCCACGAGGACGCCGCGGCCAAGGCCAAGGCCCTCGTCGCACGCCTCGCCGCCTGAGAACGGGAGCCGGGCCCGAACCTCGGGCCCAGGCCGCCAGAACCCCTGAACGGACCACCCAGCCGCGGGTTCCGGGCAAGCCGCAGAGCCCGGAACCCGCGGCGGGGGCTCGCCAACGAACCTCCCCGACGAACGAGAGCCCCCACGCCCCTACGCCCCCGTACGCCCCGCCCCTCTCCCACTCCGGCCCCTTCACCGCCCCTTTCTTGCCCCCTTCACGGCCCCTCCTCCGGCCCCTTCCCCACCCCCGCCGTCACCAGCGCCCCTGCCGCCAGTGCGCCGCCCAGCCACATCACGCCGGTCGGCCCCCAACTGTCCGCGGCCCGGCCGCCCAGGAAGGCGCCCAGGGCGATGGCCCCGTTGAACACCGCCACGAACAGCGCGGAGGCGGCCTCCCGCGCCCCCGGTGCGGCCGCCATCAGCCACGTCTGGGTACTGACCGAGACACCCCCGTAGGACAGGCCCCATACGGCCAACAAACCCCCCACGGCCATCAGGGCCGCCGGCCCGGCCACCTCGGCGCCCCGCCCCAGCAGCGGCACCAGCAGGACCGTTCCGGCGAGCACCCCGCAGATCACCACCAGCGTCGCGCGCGGGGACCGCGCCGCCCCGGCCCCTGCCCCGAAGTTCCCGGCCAGACCGGCGAGGCCGAAGGCCAGCAGCAGGGTGCTGATCTGCCCCGGCTGCACACCGGCCACGTCCTCCAGCACCGGGCGCACATACGTGTACGCCGCGAAATGGCCCGTCACCAGGAGCGTCACCAGCATCAGTCCGGTCCGTACGGGCGCACCGCGCAGCAGGCCGAGCACCCCGGCGAGGCGGACCGCGGCGGTCTCCGGAAGCGGCGGCAGCAGGACGACCAGCGCGAGCGCCACCACCGCGCACACCGCGGCCATCCCCACGAACGCCGCACGCCAGCCGCCCAGTTCGCCCAGGGACGTACCGGCCGGGACCCCCAGCACGGAGGCCGCCGCGACCCCGCTGAAGACCAGGGACGTGGCCGCCGCGACGCGGTGCGCGGGCACCAGCCGCACCGCGAGCCCCGCCGCAATCGCCCACACCCCGCCCATCCCCAAGCCCACCAGCACCCGGGCCACCAGCAGCACCCCGATGTTCGGGGCGTACGCGGCAAGCAGGTTCGCCGCCGTCAGCGTGGCCATCAGGGCGGCCAGCACCGCCCGCCGGTCCCGCCGCCCCACCAGCAGCGTCAGCACCGGCGCGGCCACCGCGGCCACCAGGCCGGTCACGGTCAGCGTCAGCCCCGCCGTACCGTCCGAGACCCGCAGCTCCCGGCCGATCGGGCTCAGCAGCCCGACGGGCAGCATCTCGGACGTGACGACGGTGAAGGTCGCCGCCGCCAGCGCCGCCACCGCCGGCCAGCCCCCACCCCGCCCGGCGGCCCACCTGACGCCCAACTCGCCACCCTCACCCGTGAGTTGCCGCTCACCGCCCGCCGCCTTCACGGGCTGCCCCACAGCCACCCCCACGTCCGCCGTCCCCGACCTCACCGCCGGGCCGTCCTCACTGTTCGTCATGCCCCCAGCCAAAGCGCGCGGCCCCCAGGGAACAACGGCCAACCCCTCACCCTTCTATGAGCAGGCCTCATCGATCCCCATCGATCCCAAGAGTGGGTACACCTCATGACCGCTGCCCCCGGCCTCGAACTCCGCGAGCTGGAGTGCTTCCTCGTGCTGGCCGAGGAACTGCACTTCGGGCGCACCGGCGAGCGGCTGTACGTCTCGCAGAGCCGCGTCAGCCAGCTGCTGCGTTCCCTGGAGTCACGGATCGGCGCCCGCCTCGTCGACCGCACCAGCCGACGGGTCCGGCTGACCCCGCTCGGCGAGGAGTTCCGTATGTCGCTGCGCCCGGCGTACGACGCCCTGCGCGCCACCGTGGAGCGTGCCCGCAGTGCCGCCCGGGGCGTCGAAGGGCGGCTGACGATCGGGTTCCAGGGGACCGCGGACGACCGGATCATGCGGGCCATCGACACCTTCCAGAGCCGTCACCCCGGTTGCGCCACCGAAATCGTCGAGATCCCCCTGTGCGACCCCTTCGGCGCGCTGCGCAGCGGAGCCGTCGACGTCGCCGTGACGCTGCTGCCCATGGCCGAGCCGGACCTCGCCCTCGGCCCGGTCTTCGCCGCCCAGCAGCAGACCCTCGCGGTGTCCGTACGGCATCCCCTGGCGTCCCGGACCGCGATCGGCGCCGAGGAGCTCGCCGGCGTCCCGCTGATCTCCCCCGCCGATCCGGCTCCGCCCTACTGGCGCGCGGCCCACGCCCCGGCCACCACGCCCCAGGGCCGCCCCGTACCTGCCGGGCCGCGGATCAGCACTCTCCAGGAGGGCCTCACCCTCACCGCGGCCGGACGCGGGGCGATGCTGCTGTGCCGCCCGACCGCGGACTACCACGGCCGGCGCGATCTCGCCTTCGTCCCCGTGACCGGGCTCCCCGACTCGGTCCTGGGCCTGGTCCACCACCCCGCCCGCGAGACGGCCCGGATCCGCGCCTTCCGCACGGCCGTGGCGGACTCACTACGGCACCCCTGACGAACCCACGATCCCTACGACCCCCTGCGGAACCACCACGAACCGCTGACAGTCGTGACGCAGCCCACACAAGCAGCGCCCGGCCCGCGCCGAACCCTCACCCGGCCCCCATCCCCACCGAGAAGGTGACCGAGGCAACAATGTGAGGAAGGCAACGTGCACAAGCACAACGAAAGACCCCCGGTCGCCGGATTTCTCCGGAGACCGGGGGTCTCATCTGTGCGCGAGGGGGGAGTTGAACCCCCACGCCCTTTCGGGCACTGGAACCTGAATCCAGCGCGTCTGCCTATTCCGCCACCCGCGCATGGGTGCTGCCGGTTGATTCTCTCACGCGATCCGGGTTGTTCTGTCCGGGTCTTGTGCGAGCGCCTGCCGACATCCAGAACATTAGCACGCTGGCTGGGGTGGGTTCACACGCCTTTCCCCGGGGCCCCTCCCCGTCCGGGTCTCCTGGAGCCCGGGCGGGGCCTCCGGCCCGTGCAGCGCCGTACAAGGCCGTAGAAGGGCGTGCGGTGCCCTGGGGACGACGGACGGAACCATGAAGCGACGGACGGAACCACGAGGTGACGTGACGTGCGGCACCGCGAGGTGACATCGAGGTGACATGCAGCACCGCAAAGGGGACGTGCGGGGCGGTGTGGTGACGGACCGAACCGCGAGGTGGCGTGCGGAGGCACGGGACGGGCAGGGTGTCCGGGGCCCCGCCCGACTGCGGCCCCCGGCCGCCCGGAGTGGTCGGCGGTTGCGGGACACTGTCATCGGGGCACATCTACGATCGCAGTGCACGAGCAGCGGGCAAGGAGCGGACAGGCACCGGGCAACCCTGTGAGAGGCGACACTCGTCCTCAAGGCGGGAAAGGGGAACCAGCCGATTTCCCAAGGCGTGGATACGATCAGTAAGCAGTATCAGGACCACCCGATCAGGACGACACCGACGAAGACTGAGGAAGGAGGTGCCCCGTGGGAGTACTGAAGCGTTTCGAGCAGCGTCTCGAAGGTCTCGTCAACGGCACCTTCGCCAAGGTGTTCAAGTCCGAGGTGCAGCCCGTCGAGATCGCCGGTGCGCTGCAGCGCGAGTGCGACAACAACGCCACCATCTGGAACCGCGACCGCACGGTCGTCCCCAATGACTTCATCGTCGAACTGAGCGCCCCCGACTACGAGCGGCTGAGCCCGTACAGCGGGCAGCTCGGCGACGAGCTGTCGAGCATGGTCCGCGACTACGCGAAGCAGCAGCGCTACACCTTCATGGGGTCGATCAAGGTCCACCTGGAGAAGGCCGACGATCTCGACACCGGCCTGTACCGCGTGCGCAGCCGCACCCTCGCCTCCAGCACGTCCCAGGACCACCCGGGCCAAGCGGCCGCCCAGCGCGCCTCGGCGATCCCGCAGGGCCCGCGGCCCGGCGCCGGCCACGTGAGTCCGCCCCCCATGCCTTCGTCCCCGCCCCCCGGCGGCGCACAGCCCGTACCCCGTACGGCACCGCCCGGTGCAGGACCGCAGCCGCACGCGCAGACCCGGCGCTGGATCGAGATCAACGGCACCCGCCACCAGATCTCGCGCCCCACGCTCGTGCTGGGCCGCAGCACCGACGCTGACGTACGGATCGACGACCCGGGTGTCTCCCGGCGTCACTGTGAGATCCGGGTCGGAACGCCCCCCACGATCCAGGATCTGGGTTCTACCAACGGCATCGTGGTAGACGGGCAGCACACCACCCGCGCTAGTCTCCGCGACGGCTCGCGGATCGTCGTGGGCAGTACCACCATCGTTTACCGGCAAGCCGAAGGGTGAAGCGGGGGCAATGTCAGAGCTGACCCTCACGGTCATGCGGTTGGGTTTCCTCGCCGTACTGTGGCTGTTCGTCATCGTGGCCGTTCAGGTCATCCGCAGCGATCTGTTCGGCACCCGCGTGACCCAGCGCGGGGCCGCCCGGCGCGGCGGGCAGGAAGCCCGTACGCAGCGCCAGGCCGCGCCCCCGCAGCAGCAGCAACAACAGCGCCGCCAGGAAGGCGGCCGCGGCGGCAACCGCCAGCGCCGCGGAGCGCCCACGAAGCTCGTGGTCTCCGAGGGGTCGCTGACCGGCACCACCGTCGCCCTCCAAGGCCAGACGATCTCCCTGGGCCGTGCGCACGACTCCACGATCGTGCTGGACGACGACTACGCGTCCAGCAGGCATGCCAGGATCTACCCGGACCGTGACGGCCAGTGGATCGTCGAGGACCTCGGTTCCACCAACGGCACGTACCTGGACCGGACCCGACTGACGACCCCGACACCGATTCCGCTGGGAGCCCCGATCCGCATCGGCAAGACCGTCATCGAGCTGCGGAAGTAGTACGACAATGAGCGAGCGGAGCGAGCGAGCCGCGGCGGTCCACTCGGCGGACCCTGGCGTGCTCCCGACCGGAGGGTGGGCTGTGTGGCCAGGCGAGACCGGCTGTACCCCGAGCCGACGGGTGAGGTGCGCATGAGTCTGTCACTGCGCTTCGCCGCCGGATCGCACAAGGGCATGATCCGCGAGGGCAACGAGGACTCCGGTTACGCCGGGCCGCGGCTGCTCGCCATCGCGGACGGCATGGGCGGCCAGGCCGCCGGTGAGGTCGCCTCCTCCGAGGTGATCTCCACGCTCGTCCAGCTCGACGACGACGTCCCCGGGTCGGACATCCTGACCTCGCTCGGCAGTGCCGTGCAGCGCGCCAACGAGCAGCTGCGGGTGATGGTCGAGGAGGACCCCCAGCTCGAGGGCATGGGGACGACGCTGACCGCGCTCCTGTGGACCGGCCAGCGGCTCGGCCTGGTGCACGTCGGCGACTCCCGCGCGTATCTGCTGCGGGACGGTGTGCTGACCCAGATCACCCAGGACCACACCTGGGTGCAGCGGCTGGTCGACGAGGGCCGGATCACCGAGGAGGAGGCCACCACCCATCCGCAGCGGTCGCTGCTGATGCGGGCGCTGGGCAGCGGTGATCACGTCGAGCCCGATCTGTCGATCCGCGAGGTGCGGGCCGGCGACCGCTATCTGATCTGCTCGGACGGGCTGTCCGGCGTCGTCAGCCACCAGACGCTGGAAGAGACGCTGGCCGGCTACCACGGGCCGCACGAGACGGTGCAGGAGCTGATCCAGCTCGCGCTGCGCGGCGGCGGCCCGGACAACATCACGTGCATCGTCGCCGACGTCCTGGACGTGGACGGCAACGACACGATGGCCGGGCAGCTCAACGACACCCCGGTGATCGTCGGTGCCGTCGCGGAGAACCAGAACCAGCTCAACGACCCCAGCACGCTCCAGACGCCGGCCGCCCGCGCCGCCGAGCTCGGCCGCCCGGGCGGGCAGCCGTCCGCGCCCGGTGGTGCCTTCGGGCCGCCCGGGAGCGGCGACCCGGAGGTCGGCGGTCCGCCGCAGGGCTCCTTCGGCGCGTTCATGGACGAGGACTTCGTCAAGCCCAAGCGCGGGCGGTGGCTCAAGCGGTCACTGTTCGGCGTGCTGGCGCTGGCCGTCGTCGGCGGCGGGCTCTACGCGGGCTACCGCTGGACGCAGACCCAGTACTTCGTCGGCGCCAAGGACGACCACGTGGCGCTGTACCGCGGCATCAGCCAGGACCTCGCCTGGTTCAAGCTCAATGCCGTGGACGAGGACCACCCCGAGATCGAACTCAAGTACCTGCCGCTGTACCAGCGCAACCAGGTCAAGCAGACGATCGCGGTCGACAGCCGCATGCAGGGCGGCGACAAGGTCACCGAGCTGAGCAAGCAGGCCAACGCCTGCCGCAGCAAGGAGCAGCGGGAGGCCGCCGAGCGCGAAGCGGCGCGCAACAAGGGCAAGGGCCAGGCGGGGACACCCGCCAAGCCCGGTTCCAAGCCCGGCACGCCGACCAAGCCCGGTACGCCGACCACCAAGCCCGGCACCGGTACGGCGGGGGCGCTGTCGGCGCCCGCGTCCGCGACTCCCACACCCACTCCCAGCCAGGCCCCCTCCGAGGAGCAGCAGAAGCTGGAAAAGAATTGCAGCACCCAGCAGTAGGGCGTAGGGGGCCGTACATCTCATGAGCAGTACCACCAACACCACCACCATCGGCACGATCGGAGCCCCGAGCCGCCGCAACACCGAGCTGGCGATGCTCGTCTTCGCCGTGCTGATCCCGGTGTTCGCGTACATCAACGTCGGGCTGGCCAAGGAAGAGGCCGTGCCCGCCGGCGTGCTCGGCTACACACTGGGTCTCGGCCTGCTGGCCGGTGTCGCCCACCTCGTCGTGCGCAAGTGGGCGCCGTACGCGGACCCGCTGATGCTGCCGATCGCGACGCTCCTGAACGGTCTGGGCCTGGTGTTCATCTGGCGCCTGGACCAGGAGCCGCAGATCAGCACCCCGCAGCTGGGCGGTGCGATGGCGCCGGGGCAGCTGATGTGGTCGACGCTGGGTGTCGCGCTCTTCCTCGGCGTGCTGATCTTCCTGAAGGACCACCGCGTCCTGCAGCGCTACACCTACATCTCGATGGTGGTGGCGCTGGTGCTGCTGATCGCGCCGATCTTCTTCCCGGCCCGTTTCGGCGCGCGCATCTGGATCACCATCCCCGGTGTCGGTTCGCTGCAGCCGGGTGAGTTCGCCAAGATCATCATCGCGATCTTCTTCGCGGGCTACCTGATGGTGAAGCGGGACGCGCTGGCGCTGGCCAGCCGCCGCTTCATGGGCCTGTACCTCCCGCGCGGCCGCGACCTCGGCCCGATCCTCGTCATCTGGGCGCTCAGCCTGATGATCCTGGTCTTCGAGACGGACCTGGGTACCTCGCTGCTGTTCTTCGGCCTCTTCGTGATCATGCTGTACGTGGCCACCGAGCGGACCAGCTGGATCGTCTTCGGTCTGCTGCTCAGCGCGGGCGGCGCGGTCGCGGTGGCCACGTTCGAGTCCCACGTCCAGGTGCGTGTCCACAATTGGCTGAACCCGCTGGAGCTGCTCAACGGCGGTGTCACCGAGACCGCGCAGGCGATGTACTCCTTCGGCTCCGGCGGCATCCTCGGCTCGGGCCTGGGCCAGGGCTACTCCCGGCTCATCGGCGGTATCGCCCCCAAGAGCGACTACATCCTCGCCACGGTCGGCGAGGAGATCGGCCTGGCCGGCCTGATGGCGATCCTGCTGCTCTACGGTCTGCTGATCGAGCGCGGTATCCGTACGGCGCTGGCCGCCCGCGACCCCTTCGGCAAGCTGCTGTCGATCGGCCTGTCCGGCGCCTTCGCCCTGCAGGTCTTCGTCGTCGCCGGCGGTGTGACCGGCCTCATCCCGCTCACCGGTATGACGATGCCGTTCCTGGCCCAGGGTGGTTCCTCCGTCATCGCCAACTGGGCGCTGGTGGCCATCCTGCTGCGCATCAGCGACACCGCGCGCCGCCCGGCACCGACCCCCGCACCGTCCACCGACGCCGAGATGACCCAGGTGGTCCGCCCGTGAACAAGCCCCTGCGCCGGGTCGCGATCTTCTGCGGCCTGCTCGTCCTCGCCCTGCTGGTCCGTGTCAACTGGGTGCAGTTCGTCAAGGGCGACGAACTCAAGAACGACTCGCACAACCGCCGGGTCGCGATCGAGCGCTACAGCACGCCGCGCGGCAACATCATCGTGGACGGCAAGGCGGTCACCGGCTCGACGACCACCGACAGCGGTGACTTCAAGTACAAGCGCACGTACAAGAACGGCAAGATGTGGGCGCCGGTCACCGGCTACGCCTCGCAGGCGTTCGACGCCAACCAGCTGGAGAAGCTCAACGACGGCATCCTCACCGGCACCGACGACCGGCTCTTCTTCAGCCGCACGGTGGACATGTTCACCGGCAGCAAGCAGAAGGGCGGCAACGTGGTGACCACGCTGGACGCCAAGGCCCAGAAGGCCGCCTTCGACGGGCTCGGGAACAGCAAGGGCGCGGTCGCCGCGATCAACCCGGAGACCGGCGCGATCCTGGCGCTGGCCAGCACCCCCTCGTACGACCCGTCCACCTTCGCCGGGATGAGCGACAAGGACGCCAAGGCGTACAACGGGCTGCAGAAGAAGAACAACCCCGACGAGCCGATGCTCAACCGGGCGCTGCGCCAGACCTACCCGCCGGGCTCCACCTTCAAGGTCGTCACGGCCTCGGCGGCGCTGGAGAACGGGCTCTACACCGACGTCGATGCCGACACCCGCTCGCCCCTTCCGTACACGCTGCCCGACACGTCGGGCATCGAGCTGAAGAACGAGGGCAGCATCCCGTGTGAGAACGCCAGCCTGCGGCAGGCGCTGCGGTACTCCTGCAACACCGTCTTCGGCAAGATCAGCGCGGACCTCGGCAACAAGAAGATGAAGGCCGAGGCGGAGAAGTTCGGGTTCAACAACGCCAAGATCGACACCCCGGTCCGGGCCGCGGAGAGCATCTTCCCGACGGACAACCGGCCGCAGAACGCGATGGCGGGCATCGGCCAGGCATCCAACCGGGCCACCCCGCTGCAGATGGCCATGGTCGCCTCGGCGGTCGCCAACGGCGGCAAGCTGATGAAGCCGTACATGGTCGAGAGCCTGGTCGCGCCGAACCTCAACGTGGTGCAGCAGCACACGCCGCAGGAGATGAGCCGGCCGCTGAGCCCGGAGAACGCCCAGAAGGTCCAGAGCATCATGGAGACCGTGGTCAAGGAGGGCACGGGAACCAACGCGCAGATCCCGAACGTCACAGTCGGGGGTAAGACGGGTACCGCCCAGCACGGCGAGAACAACAAGGACAACCCGTACGCCTGGTTCATCTCCTACGCCAAGACCGACAAGGGCACCCCCGTCGCGGTCGCCGTGGTCATTGAGGGATCCGACACCCTGCGCAGCGACATCGCGGGTGGAAAGCTCGCCGCTCCGATCGCCAAGCGCGTCATGGAAGCGGTGCTCGAAGGCGAGAAGTGACCCGGGCCATGCCAATACCGGTCGCATATCAGGTTGCGGCTCCGGCCCGGTCCGGTAGGGCGTGCCGGGTACGGTAGCCCGGACAGCACACCGCCGGACCACACACACGGGTGCGGTCGGGACTGACGGAGAGGGCTGGAGAAGCTTATGGAAGAGCCGCGTCGCCTCGGCGGCCGGTACGAGCTGGGCTCGGTGCTCGGCCGCGGTGGCATGGCCGAGGTGTACCTCGCGCATGACACCCGCCTGGGCCGCACCGTGGCTGTGAAGACGCTGCGGGTGGACCTCGCCCGTGACCCGTCCTTCCAGGCCCGGTTCCGCCGTGAGGCCCAGTCGGCCGCCTCGCTGAACCATCCGTCGATCGTCGCGGTCTACGACACCGGCGAGGACTACGTCGACGGTGTCTCGATCCCGTACATCGTCATGGAGTACGTCGACGGATCGACGCTGCGTGAGCTGCTGCACTCCGGAAGAAAGCTGCTGCCCGAGCGCTCGCTGGAGATGACCATCGGCGTCCTGCAGGCGCTGGAGTACTCCCACCGGGCCGGGATCGTCCACCGCGACATCAAGCCGGCCAACGTCATGCTGACCCGCACCGGTCAGGTCAAGGTCATGGACTTCGGCATCGCCCGCGCGATGGGCGACGCCGGCATGACGATGACGCAGACCGCGGCGGTCATCGGCACCGCGCAGTACCTCTCGCCGGAGCAGGCCAAGGGCGAGCAGGTCGACGCCCGCTCCGACCTGTACTCCACCGGCTGTCTGCTGTACGAGCTGCTGACCGTGCGGCCGCCGTTCGTCGGTGACTCGCCGGTCGCGGTGGCGTACCAGCACGTCCGCGAGGAGCCGCAGAAGCCGAGCAACTTCGACCCCGAGATCACGCCGGAGATGGACGCGATCGTCCTGAAGGCGCTGGTCAAGGACCCGGACTACCGCTACCAGTCGGCGGACGAGATGCGCGCCGACATCGAGGCGGCGCTGGAGGGCCAGCCGGTCGCGGCGACCTCGGCGATGGGCGCGGCCGGTTACGACCAGGACCAGCCCACGACGATGCTGCGGGCGCAGGACCCGGCGGGCCAGACCACGATGCTCCCGCCGATGAACCCGGACGACGGCGGCTACGGCTACGACGAGCGGACCGACCGGCGCCGCGGCGGCGGCCAGAAGAAGAGCAACGTCTCGACGATCCTGCTGGTCCTGGCCGCGGTGCTGGTCCTGGTCGGCGCGATCTTCATCGGCAAGGCGATGTTCACCGGCAACAAGCAGGACGGCAAGTTCCCCGCCCCGAACCTTGTCGGCCGGACGCTGAGGGAAGCCAAGCAGTCCGGGGTGAACAGCTCCTTCACGGTCGAATCGGCCGGCCGCAAGCCCTGCACCAACGTCAAGAAGAACCAGGTCACCTCCCAGTCCCCGGAGGCCAACACCCAGATCGCCAAGAACGACACGATCACGGTGACGATCTGCTCCGGGGCGGCCAAGGTGCCGGTCCCTGACGTCAAGAGCCTGAAGGTCGAGGAAGCCGAGAGGGAGCTCCACAACAAGGGCTTCGACAACATCAAGCGGGTCGATGAGGAGTCCGACCGTACGGCGGGCACCGTCATCAGGCAGAACCCCGACGGCGGGAGCAAGGCGACCAAGGACACCGAGATCACCCTCACCGTCGCCAAGGAGATCCAGAAGACCAGCGTCCCGGACGTCAAGGGCCAGGACGCGGCGGCGGCCGAGAAGCAGCTGAAGGATCTGGGCTTCAACGTCACCAAGACCGAGCAGGACGCCCCCGACCCGAGCCAGGTCGGCAAGGTGTTGGACCAGAGCCCGGCGGGCAACACCCCGGCCAAGAGCGGCTCCACGGTCAACCTGGTGATCGGCAAGGCGGCCGCGCAGACGCCGGTGCCGGAGGTGCGGACCCAGAAGCTGAAGGACGCGAAGAAGGCGCTGCAGCAGGCCGGCTTCACGAACATCCAGATCAACGGGCCGCAGGACGACAACGCCCGGGTGGTCAACCAGGACCCCGCGGGGAACACCCCGTCCGACCCGAAGTCGACCACCGTGACGCTGACCACCATCGGTGGCGGTGGCGGTGACAACGGCGGCGACAACGGCGGCGGATTCATAGGCGGACCGTTCGGCGGCTGACAGCCGCACAGCACGACGAGGAAGCCCCGGCAGCCCGTGGAGGGCGTCGGGGCTTCGTCGTGTGCCGGGTGGGCGGTACGGGGCCATGGCGGGCCCTGTGCGGCTAGCGCAGTTCCTTCGGCACAGTGCGGTCCGCGTCGACCTTTTCCGTGCGCTCCAGCTCGCCCCAGACGATGTAGCGGTAGGTCGAGGTGTAGACGGGGGTGCAGGTCGTGAGGGTGATGTAGCGGCCGGCCTGGTGCTTGCCGGACTCCTTGGGGACCTTGTTGAGGACGTCGACGTTGTACTTCGAGGTCTCGGGCAGGACCGCGAAGACCTTGTAGATGAACCAGGTGTCCTTGGTCTCGAAGACGACCGGGTCGCCGTCCTTGAGCTTGTCGATGTTGTGGAACTTCGCGCCGTGGCCGTCGCGGTGCGCGGCAAGCGTGAAGTTGCCCCTCTTGTCCTGCGGCAGCGCCGACTTGACCGGCTTGGTGTAATAGCCGGCCACGCCCTCGTTGAGGACCTCGGTGCTGGTGCCCTTCTTGACCAGCACCTCGCCGTTGTCCATCGCGGGGACGTGCAGGAAGCCGATGCCGTCCTTGGTGTCCAGTGCCCCGGGCCCCTTGGGGCCGCTGCTGGCCCAGTGCCGGCGCACCTGGTCGCTCTGCTGGTGCGCCTCGCGGTCGGCGAGGACGTTGGTCCACCACCGCGAGTACGCGACGAACAGGCCCAGGATCAGGCCGGTGGTGATCAGCAGCTCACCGATGACGCTGACGACGGACGCGATGGTCCGGCGCACCCGGCGCGGTGGCGAGGGCGGCGGCGCGGACCGGTCGCTCTCTTCGTCGGTTCCGGTTGCAGTCACCGCGTAGCACCCCTCTTGTTTTCTAGCCGCCGAGCGCTGCCGGTTTGCCCTTGCTCCGCGGCCGCTCGTCGACCATCTTGCCCCAGACGATCAACCGAAAGGTACTGGTGAATTCCGGGGTGCAGGTCGTCAGGGTGATGTAGCGGCCGGGCTTGGTGAAGCCCGAACCGGGCGGTACGGGCGTGATCACGCTGGTATTGCTGGGTGAGGTCTGCGGGAGCACGCTCTCCATCTCGTACGTGTAGTACGCGGCCTTCGTCTCGACGATGACCTTGTCGCCCTTGACGAGCCGGTTGATGTAGCGGAACGGCTCGCCGTGGGTGTTGCGGTGGGCAGCGACCGCGAAGTTGCCCTTCTTGTCCCACGGCATCGCGGTCTTGATCCCGCTGCTCTTGTCGTAGTGACCGACCATGCCGTGGTCCAGCACGGAGTGCTTGTCGGTGCCCTCCGCTATCGGTGCCTTCACATCGAGCTTCGGGATGTACATGATCCCGAAGCGCTCGCCGACGGCGAGGTTCTTCTTCTCCGCGCCGCCCTTGTTCCACTCGTGCTCGAGGTTGGTGGCGGCACCGCCGGCTTCCTCCTCGGCCCGCACATTCGTCCACCACAGCTGGTAGGTGACGAACAGCAGCATCAGCACGCCGAGGGTGATGAAGGCCTCGCCCAGGGCGCGGCTGGCGATCAGGCTGGGGCTGTCCTTCGCGGCGCGGGCGGCCTGGCGGGCCTCCACACGGGAGAGGGGGCGCGCCGGCTCGGAGGCCGTGGCAGCGGCCGCGGGGGCAACGCCGCTGTGACGGGCGCGCCGGCCGCCTTTCCTGGCGGCCTCCTGAGCGGCCTTACGGCGGGCCGCGCGACCGCCGGGCACGGGTGTCTCTGCCGCGGCCGACCCGGACGCCGTGGTCGTGGTTTCACGTGAAACACCGGCTCCTGTTTCACGTGAATCGGCATCGGTTTCACGTGAAACGGCGCCCCGGCCGGCCGGTCCGGCCTTTTCCGCCTGGCGCAGGGCCATGGTCTCGTCGTCCCGCCGCGGCATCGCGGCGGGCGCAGGCACGGCGGGAGCGGCCGGGGCGGGCACGGGCGCCGCCGGGGGCGCGGCTGCGGTCTGCGGCCCGGGTATCGGTTCGGGCGCGGTGGGAGCGGGGCCGCGGGACCGGGTGCGGGGGCCGTACGCCTGACCGTAGGCGGCGGGGTCCGGGCCGTAGGACCGCGGCGTAGCGGGGTCGGGCCGGGCCGGGGCCGGGGGCGGTGGCTCCTGGTGGGGGCGGAACCAGGGCGAGGACGGCCCCTCGTCGGCCGGTGGGGCCGCATGGCGCCGCCGCCGGCCGGTGCCGGGCGGCGGCGCGTCCTGGCCCGGCAGGGGGTCGTTCAGCGGGTCGCTGAGCCGGCCCACCGCCGCCTCGAACGCATCGGGCTGCCCGAGCGGGTCCGGGGGCCCGTACGGGTCCTGCGGCGCGTACGGCTCTTCCGGCCCGTGCGGCTCGAAGGATCTCCCTTCACGCTCGGGGCGTAGGTCGGTCACGCGCCGGCCTTGCCGACCACCGGGGCGAGCCCCGTCGAGCGCTCCACTGCTCCTGCGTCGCCGCATTCGACGAGCCAGTTGGCCAGCATCCGGTGCCCCCACTCCGTCAGCACCGACTCGGGGTGGAACTGCACGCCCTCCACCGGGAGTTGGCGGTGCCGCAGGCCCATGATGATGCCGTCGTGCGTGCGGGCCGTGACCTCCAGCGCGTCCGGGACGGTGGCGGGTTCGGCGGCCAGCGAGTGGTAGCGGGTCGCGGTGAACGGCGAGGGCAGTCCGGCGAAGACGCCCTTGCCGCCGTGCTCGACGAGGGAGGTCTTGCCGTGCAGCAGCTCGGGCGCCCGGTCCACCACCCCGCCGTAGGCCACCGCCATCGACTGCATGCCCAGGCAGACGCCGAAGACCGGGACACCGGTGTCCGCGCAGTGCCGGACCATGTCGACGCAGACGCCGGCCTGCTCGGGCGTACCGGGGCCGGGCGAGAGCAGGACGCCGTCGAAGCCGTCCTGGGCGTGCCGGGGGGCGACCTCGTCGTTGCGCAGCACCTCACACTCGGCACCGAGCTGGTAGAGGTACTGGACGAGGTTGAAGACGAAGCTGTCGTAGTTGTCGACGACGAGAATCCGTGCGGTCATCAGAGGGCAGCCATCCCTTCGTCGACAGTGACGTCATTGAAGGGCAGCAGCGGCTCCGCCCACGGAAAGACGTACTGGAAGAGTACGAAGACGACCGCCAGTACGAGCACCACGGAAATCAGCGCCTTGACCCATGTGTTGCCCGGCAGATGCCGCCAGATCCAGCCGTACATGCTGTCGCTGTCCCCTTGCCGATGCCGATGACGATGTCGATTGCGACACCAGAGTAAGGGGCGAGGGCGGGGGCGGGTGGGTCAGCCGGTCAAAGCCGACGGCCTTCCCTGGGCGACGGGTTGGGTGGCATCGAGGTGGGCCCAGGCGATCAGCCGGTGGCTGTGCCCCCACTCCGGTTCGCAGGTGGTCAGCGTGAGGTAGCGGCCCGGGCCGTTGAAGCCGGACTTCCGCGGCACCGGGTCGATCACGCCGATGTCGCCCGGCAGCGTCGTGTAGGGGCGGTTGTCGATGCGGTAGGTGAACCAGGTCGTGCCGTCGGACAGGACCACGGCGTCCCCGGGCCGCAGCTCGGGGAAGTCCTTGAAGGGGTCGCCGTACGTGCGGCGGTGGCCGGCGACGGCGAAGTTGCCGAGGTCGCCGAGGCGCGCGGTGCGGGCGTAGTGGCCGAGGCCGCGCTGGAGGGTGCCGGTCGCGGTGCCTTCCAGGACGGGCTTGGCCCAGTCGGCGCCGAAGCGCGGGACGTACATCACGGCGAAGGAGTCGCCCGACCGGTAACGGCGGGGCGGCGGGGCCGCGGTGGGGCTCTCACCGGGCGGCGGCGTGCGGTCGGGGGCGGCCGCCGCGCCGGACGACCACCGGTCGTGGAGCTTGCCGATCTCGCCGTCCATGGCGCTGTCGGCCCGTACGCCGGTCCAGAAGAGCAGGTAGACCACGAAGAGGACGATCAGTGCGCCGGCGGTGAGGCAGATCTCGCTGAGCGTCCGTACGACCCATCGCGCCGCCGTCCGGCTCCGCAGTGTCATCCGGCCCGCCCTCCCGCCGGCCCGCGGGCACGGCTTACGGCTTCACAGGCTGTGCGTGGTGGAGATCCACTGTGCCGGAGTAGCCGGGCAGAGTCACCGCCTCGCGCTGGTCGACTTTCCAGCCGAGGCCGTAGGCGTTGACGTACTGCAGGTAGTTCTGGATGGCGGGGGAAGCGGTCAGCGCGTTGTTGAGCGCCTCGCGGTCGCCGACCGCGGTGATCTTGTACGGCGGGGAGTAGACCCGCCCCTGGAGGATCAGGGTGTTGCCGACGCAGCGGACCGCGCTGGTGGAGATCAGCCGCTGGTCCATGACCTTGATGCCCTTGGCGCCGCCGTGCCACAGGGCGTTGACCACGGCCTGGAGGTCCTGCTGGTGGATGACCAGGTCGTTGGGCTGCGGCTCGGGGACGCCGGGGATCTTGGCGGTGGCGTTCGGCGGGGCGTCCATGAGCGTGACCGTCACGCCCTGCCCGGACACCGGCTTGGTGCCGGCGCTCTTCTCCAGAGCCCGGAGCTTGGCGTCCTCGGCGGCGGAGCTGCCGTTGTCACGCCGGGCGAGGGCGTCGACCTCCCCGCGCAGGGTGGCGTTGCGGTCGTCCTGGACGCCGTTCTTGTGGCTGCGTTCCTGGATGAGGTCGGAGAGGCGCAGCATGGAATCGTCGGAGCGCAGATTGGTGCCCCGCGCGGTGTCGAAGCTCAGCCAGAACAGCAGCCCGGCGAGGGCGAAGACCACGAGGGTCAGCAGCCGGACGGGCCGCAGACGGGCACGGCGGGGAAGGCCTGAGGGGTCGGCGGGATTGCTCAACGTACCCTTACTCCTTACGACGCCGCGGAAGCACTACGCTAACGGACGCCCGGGAAAGGAATCCGACCCCACCGCGTCCGCGCCCGGCGCACCCCGCAGCGCATCGACAGGAGAGTTCCTCGTGCCGAAGTCACGGATCCGCAAGAAGGACGATTTCACGCCGCCGCCGGCGAAGACCACCAACCTGAAGATGAACTCCGGTCGGGGCTGGGTGGCGCCTGTGATGCTGGCGATGTTCCTGATCGGTCTTGTGTGGATCGTGCTGTTCTACGTGTCCGAGGGCGATCTGCCGGTCGCGGCCATGGGCAACTGGAACATCGTCTGCGGTTTCGGCTTCATCGCGGTGGGCTTCGGCGTATCCACCCAGTGGAAGTAGCGCAAGCCCTGCCCAAGGCCATCCACACGGTTATCCACAGCCGGGGAAAACTTCAGAAGATCTGTGGATAACCCTCCGGCGGTTGACGCCGGTGTGATCGGCCGGGCCCTTCGCCCGGCCGCTCCCTCCCCGGTTCTTCCTGCGGAAACACAGGTCAGAGCGGTCCGGAAGCAGAGTTCCGCACAGCTTGCACAAGATCGGCCACGCACTGTGGACAACGTGTGGGAACGACCCCTCAGCCCAGCAGCTGGAGGGTCCGTACCCACACCACCGCGGCGATCGCCAGCACCGCCACCGCGCACGTCGCCACATGCACCGCGTTCCGCCGGTCACGCGGTGCGTGCACCATCCCGAACGCCACCGCGGCGCCCACGATCAGCCCGCCGACGTGCGCCTGCCATGCGATGTGCGGCCACAGGAACGTGAAGCCCAGGTTGAGGGCGAGCAGGATCAGCACCGGCTTCATGTCGTAATTGAGCCGGCGCATCAGCACCGCGGTCGCCCCCAGCAGGCCGAAGATCGCGCCGGACGCCCCCAGCGAGGGCTGGTTCTGGGCGGCGAGGAGGTACGACAGCGCGCTGCCGCCCAGACCGGAGAGCAGGTACAGCGCGGTGAACCGCAGCCGGCCGAGCGCCGCCTCCAGCGGCGGGCCCAGCCACCACAGCGAGAGCATGTTGAACGCGATGTGCGCGACCTGCTGGTGCAGGAACATCGCGGTCAGCAGGCGGTACCACTCGCCCGCGGCGACCCCGACGAGCTGGTAGCGGGTCGGGTCGGCAGCCAGGCCCAGCAGGTCGAGCCGGTCGGGCAGCGGGCTGGTCTGGCCGCCGGTTGCCAGCACGGCCACGAACACCGCGGCGTTCAGCCCCAGAAGGATCTTGGTGACCAGTCGCCGGTCGGCCGCGACCGCGCCGCCCGCGAGCGTGCGCGGGGCGGTCGCCCGCGGGGAGTGGCCGGTGCCGCTGCCGCCGCGTACGCAGTCCGGGCACTGGAACCCGACCGAGGCACTGACCATGCACTCGGGGCAGATCGGGCGGTCGCAGCGGGTACAGCGGATGCCGCTCGGGCGGTCCGGATGGCGGTAGCAGCCGGGCAGGCCGTCATCGCCCCGCGCGTCCTGCGGCTCCTGCGGGCTGCCTGGCACCTGGTCCATCGGTCCCCTCGTCCTCTTCCACATCCGCCGGGCGGCATCGAAACACACCGCCCCTCCCGCCCGTCGCCCGACCACCACCCCCGGACGGGCTGCGCGCCCCGCTTGATTTACGTCCAGGCGGGGCGCAATGGTTCCCCAGACGGCACCGGGGCGCAATGGTTCCCGGGCCGCGTCCGGGCGCACCGCGGGTCAGCGGGTCTCGACGACCACCGACTCGATCACCACGTCCTTGACCGGACGGTCGGTGCGCGGGTTGGTCTGGGTGGTGGCGATGGCGTCCACCACCTTCTTGCTCGCCTCGTTGCTGACCTCACCGAAGATGGTGTGCTTGCCGGTCAGCCAGGCGGTCGGGGAGACCGTGACGAAGAACTGGGAGCCGTTGGTGCCCGGGCCGGCGTTGGCCATGGCCAGCAGGTACGGCTTGTCGAAGGCCAGGTCGGGGTGGAACTCGTCGCCGAACTCGTAGCCCGGACCGCCGGTGCCGTTGCCCAGCGGGTCGCCGCCCTGGATCATGAAGCCGCTGATCACCCGGTGGAAGACGGTGCCGTCGTACAGCGGAGCGGTGGTCTTCTCCCCGGTCTCCGGGTTCGTCCACTCCCGCTCACCCTTGGCGAGCTCGACGAAGTTCTTGACCGTCTTGGGTGCGTGGTTCGGCAGGAGCCGAATCTCGATGTCGCCCTGGTTCGTCTTCAGGGTGGCGTACAGCTGCTCAGCCACGATCAACCTTCCATGAGTCTTTGCTGACGGGGCCCCCGATCCTCGCACGAAGTGCCCCTCCCGTCGCCGGACCACCACCTCTTACCGGGCTTCGCACTGATTTCGGGCGCGGCAGGCGGCAAAGCGTGGCATCGTCGTCCACAGAGCTCCGGAAGTGTCCGGTATTGACCCGTATGCCACCTCGCGCATGCCGTATGTCGCGCGAGCGGGCATGATCTTCCAACGGGTGGACAGGCGACATAGCAGACAAGGGGAACCGACCCCCCGAGCCCCCGGACACGCCACCGAGGAGGAGGATCCCGTGACCCGCAAGGACAGCGTGCGCACCGCGACCAGTTCGGCCAGGGACAGCGTGCGGCACGCCGCGGAGGCGGTGGCTCCGTATGCCGGTACGGCCAAGGACGCCGCCGTGCACTACGCGCACGAGGCCCGTACGCGCATGGCCCCCAAGGTGGCCGAGGCCGCCCACCAGGCCGCCCACCAGGCCCGTGTGCAGTACGACGCCCATCTGCATCCGCGTATCGAGCACGCCCGCGGCGCCCTGCCGCCCAAGGTGGACGCGGCGGCGAACCGGGCGGCGCGCCGGACCCGCAAGGCGGCCCGCCAGGCCGCCGACTACACCGCGCCCCGGCTGGAACACGCCGTGAGCAGTGCCCGCGCGGCGGCCGATCCGGTACGCGAGGAAGCCGTGGCCCGCGGTACCGCCGCGCTCGCCGCACTGCGCGGCCAGGTGACCGCCAAGGAGATCGCCAGGCTGCAGAAGAAGCACCGCCGCCGTGCCCGTCGGGGCAAGGCCGTCAAGCGCTTCGCGGTGCTGGGCATCCTGGCCGCCGGTGCGGTCGCCGCATGGAAGTGGTGGGACAAGCAGGCCAACCCGGACTGGCTGGTCGAGCCGCCGGCCCCCACCGAGGTCGGCGACCGCGGCCGGCTGAGCGCGGTCGACGGCAGCGAGGGCGCCGCGCTCGATCCGGAGGTCCAGGCCAAGCAGGAGGAGGCCGATGAGCGAGGCGGCGGCGGCACGGCCTGACGCCGGGCACCGCCGCAGCACACCGGGCCGCGTCCCCACCCCGTCCGCGGGGTGGCGGGCGCGGCCCGTTCGCCTGCCGGCGCCCGCGGCCCCGCACGCGGACAAGGTGATGGCCCGTCAGCCTCCCAGGGCAGCAAAAAGCCCTTCTGACCAGCGGTGACGCCGACCGGAAGGGCTTGGGGAGTGGAGCCTAGGGGAGTCGAACCCCTGACATCTGCCATGCAAAGACAGCGCTCTACCAACTGAGCTAAGGCCCCTTCGCGCACCAGGGTACCCGGTGTCCGGGCGCTTTCCCGACCGGGTATCGCCGCACACCGTCGCTCTCCGTAGGATGCTTCGCGAGATTCGCGGCAGCGAAGCGATCGGGGAGACAGGGGAGACGGTATGGACGCAGCACAGCAGGAAGCCACCGCGCGGGCCCGGGAGCTGCAGCGCAGTTGGTACGGGGAGCCTCTGGGCGCGCTGTTCCGCCGACTCATCGACGACCTCGGTCTCAACCAGGCCCGGCTCGCCGCCGTGCTCGGGCTCTCGGCCCCGATGCTCTCCCAGCTGATGAGCGGACAGCGGGCGAAGATAGGCAACCCGGCCGTGGTCCAGCGGGTCCAGGCGCTGCAGGAGCTGTCGGGCCAGGTCGCGGACGGCAGCGTCAGCGCCGCCGAGGCCACCGACCGCATGGACGAGATCAAGAAGACGGCCGGCGGCTCGGTGCTGAACAACACCACGCAGCAGACGTCGTCGACGGGGGCGACCACGGTCCGCCGGGTGGTCCGCGAGATCCAGTCGCTGCTGCGCTCGGTCTCCGACGCCGGGGACATCATCGATGCGGCGAACACTCTCGCCCCCACTCACCCCGAACTGGCAGAGTTCCTCCGGGTCTACGGTGCCGGTCGCACCGCGGACGCGGTCGCCCACTATGAGGCGCACCAGAGTTAGCCACAGGGGACTTCGCGGGTCCAAGAAGCGGACGGGGCGCAATGGGTGAGATCTTCGCCGGCCGGTACGAGCTGATCGACCCGATCGGGCGCGGCGGGGTGGGCGCGGTCTGGCGCGCCTGGGACCACCGGCGGCGGCGGTACGTGGCGGCGAAGGTGCTCCAGCAGAGCGATGCGCACACGCTGCTGCGCTTCGTCCGCGAACAGGCCATGCGGATCGACCATCCGCACGTGCTGGCCCCGGCGAGCTGGGCGGCGGACGACGACAAGGTGCTGTTCACCATGGACCTGGTGAGCGGCGGCTCGCTGGCCCATCTGACCGGCGATTACGGGCCCCTGCCGGCGCGGTTCGTGTGCACGCTGCTGGACCAGCTGCTGGCCGGGCTGACCGCTGTGCACGCGGAGGGCGTGGTGCACCGGGACATCAAGCCGGCGAACATCCTGCTGGAGGCCACCGGCACCGGCCGCCCGCATCTGCGGCTGTCGGACTTCGGCATCGCGATGCGCAAGGGCGAGCCCCGGCTCACCGAGGCCAACTACGTGGTGGGGACGCCCGGTTACTTCGCGCCGGAGCAACTGCTCGGCGCCGAACCGGACTTCCCCGGCGACCTGTTCGCCGTCGGGCTGGTCGCGATCTACCTGCTCACCGGCGTCAAACCGGATCCCGAGGCGCTGATCGGGCACTTCGCCGACGGGATCCCGAGCGCGCCCGAGGGCGTACCCGAGCCGCTGTGGCAGGTGCTGGCGTCCCTGGTGCACCCGAACCCGGACGCCCGGTTCAAGACGGCCACGGGGGCGCGCAAGGCGATCCTGTCGGTGGTCGAGCTGCTGCCGGAGGCGACGGTCGAGGACGAGATCGTCGAGGTCTTCGACCACATCGGGCCGCTCCCGGCCGGGTTCGGACCGGACGGGCCACTGACGACCGGCGGGCCGGACGAGCCCACGCAGGACGGCGGGCCCGCGGCGGCCGGCACCGGGACGGCCGGTTCCGCGACGGCCGGTGCCGGGGCGGCCAGTGCCGGGACTGCTGGGCGCGGCTCCGTCACCGACCCCGGGACGGCCGGTTCCGCGACGGCCGGGCGTGGCTCCCCCATCGGCACCGACAGCTTCCCGCTCGCCCCGCCGGAGCCGCGCACCCCGCCGGAGCCGTCCACCCCGCCGACGCCCGCTCCCCTGCCCCAGCCGGTCCCCGCGGTGCCCCCGCCGCCTCCGGTGCCGGCGTACGAACCCACCGCCGCGGTCCGCCCCGAGGCGGCCGCCACCCGTCCCTACACGGCGGGCCCGCACCCGGTCCCCGGGCGGCCGCCGGCCGGTATGCCGGTCGCCGCTCCGGCCGTGGCGCCGCCCGCCCCGTACCGCAAGCCGGGACCGCCCCCGAAGGTCGCGGTCCCGGTGCTGATCGTGGCGCTGCTGTGCATCGCGGTCGGCGTCTGGGCGCTGCTCACTGCCTGAGCCTCGCCCCGCCCGCCGGCCGCCCCGGCCTACCGGCCCCCCGGTGGCCCGAACCGCCGGCCCTCCGGCGTCCGTCGGGCCGGCGGCCCGGCCGCCGCGGACCGCCGGGCCACCAGCGTCCACGCCCCGAGCCCGGTCAGCAGCACCACGCCCGTGCCGATCCCGGCGTACGCGACCGTCATCAGGGTGCCGCTCCGCGCCGAGTCCTCCGTGGCGGTGCGGCCGTTCCGCGCCGCCTCCCGGTCGTCGGGGGTGACGGAGAAGTCCTTGCTGGGGGAGGCGTACGTGGGGCCCGGCTTGGGGCTCTGGCGGACGTCCACCCGGAGCGTGAGGTCGGCGCCCTTGGCGAAGTACGGGGCGGTGTTGGGGTTGAGGCTCACTTCCAGGTAGTACCAGCCGGCGAAGCGCATCGCGCTGACCGCGTCGGTCGGGTTGAAGCGGTTGCCGTAATCAACGGGTGCGGTGAACTTCTTCGCGGCGGCCCCGTTGTCGTACGCGACGAAACTGTCGTTGCCGACCGCACCACGGGCCGGGTTGTAGACGCTCAGCCCGAGCGCGTTGGCGAGGAAACGCGGTTTTCCGGTGGTCGAGTTGGGCAGCTCCGCGCTGAGGTTGAGCCGCTGGCCCCAGTCCACCGGAACGCGGTAGAAGCGGGTCTCGCCCGGCTCGATGTGGTCCTTCCACACCCCGGTGGCGACCGAGCCCGCGTCGTTGAAGCTGGTGCCGCCCTTGGCCCGGCGCTTGGTGGCGTCGGTACGCGCAGGGGGCGTGGCGGTGGACCAGGAGCCCGGCTCCGGGCGGGCGGGGGCACTGCCCTTGATCGCAGGCTCCTGCAGGTAATCCAGCTCGACCGGCCAGGCGTCGGGCCCTGAGGTCTGCGATCCCTCCCGGGTGAGGACGACGAAGTACGGTCCGGGCTCCTGGCACTGGGTGCGGTCGCTGCCGATCCGGCGGGTGGCGTAGTCGGCGATCGGATAGGCCATTCCGCCGCCGTGGAAGGACGGTGTCGCATCCGTGCTGCAGGGCTGGCCGCTGCTGTCCTGGACGCTGACGGTGAACTGGTCCTTGTAGTCCTCGATCTTGGTGCCAGGCCGGGGCGCGGCCACCACCGAGAAGTAGGCGTTGGTCGTGGCGTCGAGGGTGACCGCGTAGTACTTCTGCTGTCCGCGCCGGAGGGAGTCGGTGTGCAGCCCGGGCTTGAGCGCGGGGGCGTCCGCGCGGCTGGCGGTGCCCTTGACCGCCGTGGCGTCGTCCGCCACCCGGTAGCCGGGCAGGGTCGTGGCCGAGGCCACGCCCACCGTCCCGGGAAGTACGGCCACCCCGACCAGCGCCGTCAGCGCCGCGACCGCCCGTCCGCCATGTTTCACGTGAAACACGGTCCGCCTCGCCGTGCGTCCGGTCACCACGAGCCACCCCTCCTCGGATCCGAATCCCCGCCGCGCACCGCCGGCTTCCGGCGGGCCCGTACGTAGGCCAGTGCCAGACCGGCCAGCATCAGGACCCCTACCGCACCGACGGCTACGGCCACCATGCGTCCGGTGGACCATCCTCCACCGTCCTGTGGCGCACCGTCCGCCCGGGCCCCGGGAGTTCGCCCGGCGGCAGCACCGGTGACCGTGGCCGCGCTCGCCTCGGGGCCGGCCTTCTCCTTGCCCAGCACCGCGATCCTCAGCACCACTCCGATACGCGGGTTCTGGGCGATCTCGGCGGCCTTGGCGCCCAGCGTCACGGCGATGTAGAAGTCGCCCTTCTCGTGCACGGGAATGACGTTGGGGTGGCCCTCGTAGCGGTTGGTCCAGGCGACCGGGACCGTGCCCATCTTGAGTGCGGCCGGCCGGCCGTCGTACGGGACCGAGGGGTCGAACTCACCCGTGCCGCTGCCGACCGGGATACGGAACGGCGTGTAGACCTGGGTGCCGCCGGAGGAGATGGTGGCGCTGTGGCCCCTGACCGTGGGTTCGTTGGCGAACTCCACGTCGTAGCGCAGCTGCTGGCCCCAGCCGACCGGCACCTTGTACCAAAGGGTCTGCGCCGGAAGGATCCTGTCCCGCCAGACGCCGGGGTGCAGGGGGCGTGCGTCGTTGAAGCCCGTGCCGCCGGTGACGTCCCGGGGCGCGGTAGTGGGCAGGGCCGCATCCTTCCCGCCCGCGCCGTACTCGGGCTCCGACTGCGCGGGGGTGACGCCCTTCGTCAGCGGTGGTTCCACGTGAAACGTCAGCTCCATCGGCCAGCGCGCTGCGTCCGAGCCCTTGGGGGCCTTGCGATGGACGACCAGCCAGTACCGGCCCGCCTTGTCGCAGGTGCCGGTGCCGGTCTGCGAGGGGACCCGGCTGACGCCGGACGTCAGTGGCGTGGCGCCCTCCGACTGCCCGAACAGCGCGGTACTGGAATCGCAGGCACTGTCGGTGCCGTACGCGATCCGGGTGTTGAGGGTGTCGAGGAGGCCGACGGTGGCTCCGGACTGCGGCACCACGGTCGCCGAGAAGTCGGCCGTCGACCCGGCGTCCAGATCGACCGCGTACCAGCGCTCCTCGTTGGGCCCGATGGAGTCCAGGTACTGGCCGGGAACGAGGTGCGGGGCGCCGCTCCTCGTCGCCGTGCCGCGGGCCGGCTTCCCCTTGAACCGGTAGCCGTCCGCGGAGAGTTGGCCGGCCCGCTGGAGCTGACGGGCGAGCGCCCGGGCATCCGGGGCGTCGTAGTAGCGGCCGTTGCCGGCCTTGGCGATGCATTCCAGCTGTGCGCGGGCCTTGCCGGCCACCTGGAAACCGATGGCGTCGATGTGCAGATCGACGCCGGACGCGGCGAGTTGAGCCGCGACCTTGCACGGCGGCGGTGCCTGGCAGTTGTCCTCACCGTCGGAGATCAGCAGGATCGTGCGCTTGCCGCCCGAGCCGCCGGCCGGCCGGGGAAGGTCACCGGCCGCCTTGCGCAGCGACAGCCCGATGGGGGTGTCGCCCTTCGGCCGGACGCCCGCGACGGCCCGCTTCAGCCCCGCCCGGGCGAGCGCGGCGACCGGCTGGACGAGCCGGGTGTCGTCGCAGCCCTTGGGCTTGTCGGCGCCGTAGACCCGCAGACCGGTCGGGTAGCCGTCGGGCAGGGAGTCCACCACGGCACCCACGGCCTTACGGGCGGCGGCGATCCGGGTGCTGCCGGCCCCGTCGCTCCCGCTCATCGAGCCCGAGGAGTCGAGCACCATCACCATGCCGCTGCCCGCCGCGGCCGGCGCGGCTTCTGGCATCCCCGCGGCGGTGGCCGGAAACGGTGCGGCCACGGCGGCCAGGGCCAGCATCAGCCCGCCGAGCAACGCCACCGCCCCTCTGCGTGGTCGGTGTGCCATGCCTTGACCCCCCTAGAGTCCTGCTGGTCACATCACAGACAGAAACTTTGCTTATGCAAGCTAATGGTGTGCGATAGCAAACTCAAGGGGATCACCGTCACGGTCCCGCAACGACAATCAGCCACCCCGGCCCGCTCCCCGCCACCCCACCGCACACCGCCCCGCCCGTCCCCGGACATACGAAACCCCGACTGCCACCGGGCAATCGGGGTTCGTACGAGCTTGCTGTACGTAGGTGGGTCTCAGACACCCGAACCTGCGGGCACGGAGTCGGTCGCCTCCGTCCACAGATCCTGCTCGGCGCGATCCGCCTGGATCTGGCGGTACACGAGGAGCCCGCCGATGGCGGCCAGTGCGACCAGGAGAAGCTTCTTCACCGCGCGACCTCGTCTTTCGTTGACGTAGGGGACCTATGTCGGCCGATGATACACACCGGCCGATACCGATCGGTTACCTAGCTCGCGGTCGGCAACACCTCGTCCGCGGGCGCCCGCCGCGAGCCAACTTCCGCACCGGAACAACGAATCGGCCCGGCGGGGAGTTCCCCGGCCGGGCCGATGGTGCAGTGCGGCTACCAGGACTTGAACCTGGGGCCTCTTCCTTATCAGGGAAGCGCTCTAACCGTCTGAGCTATAGCCGCGCGTTCGCTGCACCGAAAGATTAGCGCACTTCAGAGGCGTTCCCAAAATCGGTTCCGGGAGCCCCCCGGACGCCCTCCCGTCCGGGCCTCATTCGTCCTCGGCGAGGGTCAGCTCCACGCCCCCGACGAACCCGGCCGAGAGGTTGTAGATGAAGGCGCCGAGGGTGGCCAGGGCGGTCGCCAGCACCACGTCGATCACCGCGATGATCCCGGTGAACAGCAGCACCCGCGGCAGCGACAGGAACGACTGCAGATCAAAGCCGCCGCCGTCGCCGGAGCCGGTGGCCTCGCTGATCGTCCCGCCGACCGTGGAGAAGACGCCCATCGCGTTCATGACCATCCACAGCACCGAGACGGCCACGACCGTGCAGATGCCCAGCGCGATCGAGAGCAGGAAGCTGACCTTCATCACCGACCACGGATCGGCGCGCGCGACCCGGAGCCGGGCCTTGCGCGTCCGCGGGGCCGTGGCGGCGCCCGTACGGGGCTTGCGGACCGCTTGGGAGCCGCCGCCCGGTCCGCCGGCGGTGGAATACGCCTGGGGCGGCTGGTACGGCGTTTGCGGGCCCTCTGCGGCCTGCGGGGCCGGGTCCTGCGGCCGCTGCGGTTGCGGCTGTGGCTGGCGGGTGTCGCTCACGGGTCCCCCCTGGTGCGCGCCCTCGTGTCGGGGGCCGTCGGCAGAAATGGCGGAGCCACGGGCGCTGTCCTCCTTCACGGTCGCGGGTCCGGACGGGGAGTCCTTCCTGACTCCCGGTCCACCCGCCGCAGCGCCCGTGGCTCCACTCATGACCTACTCCTCGTGCTACTCCGCCGGGGGCTCGGTCACCTCTGCCGCCTCGGTCCCGGGCTCGTCCCCGTCGACCTCTTCGGCTTCCCGGCCGGCCTCGGCGTTCCGTGCGATGCCCACGACGGCATCGCGCTTGCCCAGGTTGATCAGTTGGACGCCCATGGTGTCACGGCCGGTCTCCCGGACTTCGTTGACCCGCGTACGGATCACGCCACCGCCGAGCGTGATGGCCAGGATCTCATCGGTCTCCTCGACGACCAGCGCGCCGACCAGCGAACCCCGGTCCTCGACGATCTTGGCGGCCTTGATGCCCAGACCGCCGCGGCCCTGGACGCGGTACTCGTCGACCGCGGTGCGCTTGGCGTACCCGCCGTCCGTGGCCGTGAAGACGTAGGTGTTCGCACGGACCACGTTCATCGAGAGCAGTTCGTCGCCCTCGCGGAAGCTCATGCCCTTCACGCCCGAGGTGGCCCGGCCCATCGGCCGCAGCGCATCGTCGGACGCGGTGAAGCGGATCGACTGGGCCTTCTTGCTGATCAGCAGCAGGTCGTCGGCCTCCGAGACCAGCTCGGCACCGATCAGCTCGTCGGAAGTGCCTTCGGCGTCGTTGTCCCGCTCACGCAGGTTGATCGCGATGACACCACCGGACCGCGGCGAGTCGTAGTCCTTCAGCGGCGTCTTCTTCACCAGGCCGGCCTTGGTGGCGAGCACCAGATACGGCGCGGCCTCGTAGTCGCGGATCGCCAGGATCTGCGCGATCTGCTCGTCCGGCTGGAAGGCCAGCAGGTTGGCCACGTGCTGGCCGCGGGCGTCACGCCCGGCGTCCGGCAGCTCGTAGGCCTTGGCGCGGTAGACCCGGCCCTTGTTCGTGAAGAACAGCAGCCAGTGGTGGGTGGTGGAGACGAAGAAGTGGTCGACGATGTCGTCTTCCTTGAGCTTCGTGCCCCGGACGCCCTTGCCGCCGCGCTTCTGCGAGCGGTAGTCGTCCGTCTTCGTGCGCTTCACATAGCCGCCACGGGTGATCGTGACGACGATGTCCTCCTCGGCGATCAGGTCCTCGATGGACATGTCACCCTCGAAGGGCACCAGCTTGGAGCGCCGGTCGTCGCCGAACTTCTCGACGATCGCGGCGAGTTCCTCGCTGATGATCTGGCGCTGGCGCTCCGGGGAGGCCAGGATCGCGTTGTACTCGCTGATCTTGCGCTGCAGCTCGTCGTGCTCGGCGGTGATCTTCTGGCGCTCCAGGGCGGCCAGCCGGCGCAGCTGCATCTCCAGGATCGCGTTCGCCTGGATCTCGTCGATCTCCAGCAGGCCCATCAGGCCCTCGCGCGCGACCTCGACCGTCTCACTGCGCCGGATCAGCGCGATGACCTCGTCGATGGCGTCCAGGGCCTTGAGCAGACCGCGCAGGATGTGCGCCCGCTCCTCGGCCTTGCGCAGCCGGAACTTCGTCCGGCGGACAATGACCTCGATCTGGTGCGTGACCCAGTTGCGGATGAACGCGTCCAGGGAGAGCGTGCGCGGCACGCCGTCCACCAGGGCGAGCATGTTCGCACCGAAGTTGGTCTGCAGATCGGTGTGCTTGTAGAGGTTGTTGAGGACGACCTTGGCGACCGCGTCCCGCTTGAGGACGATCACCAGGCGCTGGCCGGTGCGCGAGGAGGTCTCGTCACGGACGTCCGCGATGCCGCCGATCTTGCCGTCCTTCACCAGGTCGGCGATCTTCTGGGCGAGGTTGTCCGGGTTGACCTGGTAGGGCAGCTCGGTGACCACCAGACACTGGCGGTTCTGGATCTCCTCGACCTCGACGACCGCACGCATGGTGATCGAGCCGCGGCCGGTGCGGTAGGCCTCCTCGATGCCCTTGCGGCCCACCACCAGCGCGCCGGTGGGGAAGTCCGGGCCCTTGACCCGCTCGATCAGCGCGTCCAGCAGCTCCTCGTGGGAGGCCTCCGGGTGCTCCAGCGCCCACTGGGCACCGGCGGCCACCTCTCGGAGGTTGTGCGGCGGGATGTTCGTGGCCATACCGACCGCGATACCGGCCGAGCCGTTGATCAGCAGGTTGGGGAAGCGGGACGGCAGGACCGTCGGCTCCTGGTTGCGGCCGTCGTAGTTGTCCTGGAAGTCGACGGTCTCCTCGTCGATGTCCCGGAGCATCTCCATCGACAGCGGCGCCATCTTGCACTCGGTGTACCGCATGGCCGCGGCCGGGTCGTTGCCCGGGGAGCCGAAGTTGCCGTTGGAGTCGACCAGCGGCATCCGCATCGACCACGGCTGCGCCAGACGCACCAGCGCGTCGTAGATGGAGGTGTCGCCGTGCGGGTGGTACGTACCCATGACGTCACCGACGACGCGGGCGCACTTGTAGAAGCCCTTCTCGGGGCGGTACCCGCCGTCGTACATCGCGTACAGGACGCGGCGGTGGACGGGCTTGAGGCCGTCCCGGACGTCCGGCAGCGCACGCGAGACGATGACGGACATCGCGTAGTCGAGGTAGGAGCGCTGCATCTCCGTTTCGAGCCCGACGGGCTCGACGCGCATCCCGACGCCTTCGATGGCGGCGGGCGCGCCCTCGGCGGTCACGCCGTCCGGGGTCACAGGGGGGTTCTCGTCGGCCATGGTGGTTCAAAGTCCTTTCGAGCTGCGGCTGTTGTTCGGGCCGACAGGGCTCAGATGTCGAGGAAGCGGACGTCCTTGGCGTTGCGCTGGATGAACGAGCGGCGTGCCTCGACGTCCTCGCCCATGAGCACCGAGAACAGGTCGTCGGCGCGGGCCGCGTCGTCCAGCGACACCTGACCGAGCACACGGTGGTCGATGTCCATGGTCGTCACCCGCAGCTCCTCGGCGTTCATCTCGCCGAGACCCTTGAACCGCTGGATCGAGTCCTCACGGATCCGCTTGCCGTTCTGCTTGCCGAGCTCGACCAGCGCGTCCCGCTCCGAGTCGGAGTAGGCGTACTCGAAGTCGTCCCGGCCCCACTTGATCTTGTACAGCGGCGGGCGGGAGAGGTAGACGTGACCGGCCTCGACCAGCGGGCGCATGAAGCGGAACAGGAAGGTCAGCAGCAGGGTGTTGATGTGCTGGCCGTCGACGTCGGCGTCCGCCATCAAGATGATCTTGTGGTAGCGGAGCTTGCTGATGTCGAAGTCCTCGTGCACGCCCGTGCCGAAGGCCGAGATCAGCGCCTGGACCTCGTTGTTCTGCAGGATCTTGTCGACCCTGGCCTTCTCGACGTTCAGGATCTTGCCGCGGATCGGCAGGATCGCCTGGTACTCCGGGTTCCGGCCGGACTTGGCCGAGCCGCCGGCGGAGTCACCCTCGACGATGAAGATCTCGCACTTGGTCGGGTCGTTGGACTGGCAGTCGCTCAGCTTGCCGGGCAGCGACGCGGTCTCCAGCAGGCCCTTGCGGCGGGTCAGATCGCGCGCCTTACGGGCGGCCACGCGGGCGGTCGCCGCCTGGATGCCCTTGCGGATGATGTCCGCGGCCTCGTTGGGGTTGCGGTCCAGCCAGTCGTTGAGGTGCTCGTGGACCACCTTCTGGACGAAGGTCTTGACCTCGGTGTTGCCCAGCTTGGTCTTGGTCTGGCCCTCGAACTGCGGCTCGGAGAGCTTGACCGAGATGATCGCCGTCAGACCCTCGCGGATGTCCTCACCCGTGAGGTTGTCGTCCTTCTCGCGGAGCAGCTTCTTGTCGCGCGCATAGCGGTTGATCAGACCCGTCAGCGCGGCGCGGAAGCCCTCTTCGTGGGTACCGCCCTCATGGGTGTGGATGATGTTCGCGAAGCTGTAGACACCCTCGCTGTACTGGGTGTTCCACTGCATCGCGAGGTCGACGGAGAGGTTCCGCTCCTTGTCCTCGGCCTCCACCGAGACGACCGTCGGGTGGACCAGCTCGCCCTTGCGGGAGTTGAGGTACTTCACGAAGTCGACGATGCCGCCCTCGTAGTAGTACCGGACCGAGAGCGGCGAGCCGTCCTCGTCCACGTGGTCCGGGCGCTCGTCCTTGAGCGAGATGGTCAGCCCCTTGTTGAGGAACGCCATCTCCTGGAAGCGCCGGGACAGCGTCTCGAAGCTGTAGGTGGTGGTCTCGAAGATCTCGCCGTCGGCCCAGAAGGTGACCGAGGTGCCGGTCTCGTCGGTGGCCTCGTGCTTGGCCAGCGGGGCGGTCGGCACACCCTGCTTGTACTCCTGGGTCCAGCGGTAGCCGTCCGTGCGGATCTCCACCGCGACCCGGGTCGACAGCGCGTTCACCACGGAGACACCGACGCCGTGCAGACCACCGGAGACCGCGTAACCGCCGCCGCCGAACTTGCCGCCGGCGTGCAGCACCGTCAGCACGACCTCGACGGCCGGCTTGTTCTCGGACGGGACGATGCCGACGGGGATACCGCGGCCGTTGTCCACGACCCGCACACCGCCGTCGGCCAGGATCGTGACGTCGATGGTGTCGGCGTGGCCGGCCAGCGCCTCGTCGACGGAGTTGTCGACGACCTCCTGCACGAGATGGTGCAGACCGCGCTCGCCCGTCGAGCCGATGTACATGCCGGGGCGCTTACGGACCGCGTCCAGGCCTTCGAGGACGGTGATCGCGCTGGCGTCGTACGACGTCTCCACCGAGGAGTCGCCCATGGCGCCGGCAGGAACCCCCTCTTCAGTAGAAGCCGTGTTGTTCTCGTTGAGGTCGCCGGAGTCGGCCACGAAGCGCCCTTTCTGGCACAGCACAAGCCCCTTCCGCGCCTGAGCGGGTCACCCCGGGAAAACAGGCGGGAGCGGCTGCGTCGTTCAGTGCTTGTCGACGTATCCCGCAAGACGCGCGAGATTGCTACCAGTGTACCGGTGGCGCCGACACTCATGGGGGTTTGCAGGCACCTGAGTCGTCATGTGCCGCCCTGAACCGCCGTCCGCCGACTCCCCATATCCGAGAAGGGGCCCCAGGACGCTCAAACGGGCACTCAGCGCTTCCGGCTGTCAACCGGCGGCTACCGTGAGCGGAGTCTCACCCGCACCACTGGTGAACCGGTGTCCTGCGGCCTATCCGTAGGTGTCGCCGGGGCCCTTGCTACCGGGCGCGCGCAGCGCTCCGTACCGGCGGGCGGGGCCGCCCGGACCCAGCACCTTGAGCATCTTGACCGTGCCGTGGCCCAGGTCCTCGTTGAGCCGGGCCACCAGCTGCGGGGCCAGCAGGCGCAGCTGGGTCGCCCACGCCGTGGAGTCGCACGCCACGGTCAGCACCCGGGCGTCCTCGTCGTAGCGCTGCGGCTCACAGTGCTGCGCCACCTCGGGGCCGACCAGCTGCGGCCAGCGGCCCATCACCCCGCCGACCGCCGCCGGGGTCTCCCAGCCGCGCTCCGTGATCAGCCGGTTGATCGCCGCGCCCAGCGGCAGCGGATCGCGGCCGTCCGCCCGCGCGCCGGAGCGCAGGCCCCCGCGCCGGGCCTGCTTCTTCTGCTGCGCGGCCGCGCCCCGCGCCCGCGCCTGCTCCTTCGCGGCCACCAGCGCCTGCCGGGCCAGGTCCACGCCGGACAGCGCCGGGGGCTCGGGCCGGTCGGACTGCTGCTCGCTCACGGGGTCACCTTCTCGACCGCGCCGTCGAAGACCGCGTAGCGCGCCCCGGCCAGCACCCCGGGCACGTCGTCGTCGACCGCCGCCGTCACCAGCACCTGCTCGCCCGGGGCCACCAGCTCCGCCAGCCGCTCCCGGCGCCGCGCGTCGAGCTCGGCGAAGACGTCGTCCAGCACCAGCACCGGTTCGTTGCCCTCGGCACGCAGCAGGTCGTACGAGGCCAGCCGCAGCGCCAGCGCGTACGACCAGGACTCGCCGTGGCTGGCGTAGCCCTTGGCCGGCAGCTGGCCGAGCTTCAGCACCAGGTCGTCGCGGTGCGGGCCGACCAGCGTCACGCCGCGCTCGATCTCCTGCTTGCGGGCCTCGCCGAGCGCGGCCAGCAGCACGCCGTACAGCTCCTCGCGGGAGGTCGCGCCGGCCATCGCCTCACCGGCCGAGGGGCGGTACTCCATCGCCAACGGGCCGCCGCCCGGGGCGAGTTGCTCGTACGCCTTGTCGGCGAGCGGATGCAGCGCGGCGATCAGGTCGAGCCGCTGCGCCAGCAGCTCGGCGCCGGCCCGGGCCAGATGCTGGTCCCAGACGTCCAGCGTCGACAGGTCCATCTGGCGGCCACCGTGCCGCCGGGCCAGCGCCGCGGTCTTGAGCAGGGTGTTGCGCTGCTTGAGGACGCGGTCGTAGTCGGCGCGCACCCCGGCCATCCGGGGCGAGCGCGCGGTGATCAGCTCGTCCAGGAACCGCCGGCGCTCGCCGGGGTCGCCCTTGACCAGCGCCAGGTCCTCCGGCGCGAACAGCACCGTCCGCACGATGCCCAGCACATCACGCGGTTTGACCTGCGAGGACCGGTTGATACGGGCGCGGTTGGCCTTGCCGGGATTCAGCTCCAGCTCGATCAGCTGCTGCCGCTCGCCCTGCGTGACGGCGGCCCGGACGACCGCCCGCTCGGCGCCCATCCGCACCAGCGGCGCGTCCGAGGAGACCCGGTGGCTGCCGAGCGTGGCCAGATAGCCGATCGCCTCGACGAGATTGGTCTTGCCCTGCCCGTTGGGGCCCACGAACGCCGTGACGCCCGGATCGAGCGGGACCTCGACCCGGGCGTACGAGCGGAAGTCGGCGAGCGACAGATGCGTCACGTGCATGGCGGTGCGCCGACCTCCCCCGGCTGCGTGGTGGTGCCAGTACTGCTGGTGGTTACTTCTTGTTCTCGACCGCGTGGCCACCGAACTGGTTGCGCAGCGCGGCGATCATCTTCATCTGCGGGGAGTCGTCCTGGCGGGACGCGAAGCGGGCGAAGAGCGAGGCCGTGATCGCGGGCAGCGGAACGGCGTTGTCGATGGCGGCTTCCACAGTCCACCGGCCCTCGCCGGAGTCCTGTGCATAACCGCGCAGCTTGTCCAGGTGCTCATCGTCGTCGAGGGCGTTGACGGCCAGGTCGAGCAGCCAGGAGCGGATGACCGTGCCCTCCTGCCAGGAGCGGAAGACCTCGCGCACGTCCGTGACGGAGTCGACCTTCTCCAGCAGCTCCCAGCCCTCGGCGAAGGCCTGCATCATCGCGTACTCGATGCCGTTGTGGACCATCTTCGCGAAGTGGCCGGCGCCGACCTTGCCGGCGTGCACCGAGCCGAACTCGCCCTCCGGCTTGAGGGCGTCGAAGATCGGCTGCACCTTGGCGACGTCGTCCTTCTCGCCGCCGTACATCAGCGCGTAGCCGTTCTCCAGGCCCCAGACGCCGCCCGAGACACCGCAGTCGACGAAGCCGATGCCCTTGGCCTTCAGCTCCTCGGCGTGCTTCTCGTCGTCGGTCCAGCGGGAGTTGCCACCGTCCACGACGATGTCGCCGGGCGAGAGCAGCTCGGCCAGCTCGTCGATCGTGGACTGGGTGGCGGCGCCGGCCGGCACCATGACCCAGACCACCCGCGGACCCTTCAGCTTGTCCACAAGCTCCTGGAGGCTGTTCACATCCGCCAGGTCCGGGTTGCGGTCGTATCCGACGACGGTGTGGCCGGCGCGGCGGATGCGCTCGCGCATGTTGCCGCCCATCTTGCCGAGACCGACGAGACCGAGCTCCATCAGAGACCCTCTTTGCACGTAGTCGTTGCTGTAGTACCCGGGTCCGAGCCTACGCCCGCAGGTCCGCGCACACCTGTGGGCTCAGCCGCTCATCAGGGCCCTTCAGCCGGTCGCCGCAAGGGCCCCGCCATGGGCACGCTCCCGGCCGTCAGCCCGACAGCCGCACCGGCATGATCAGGTACTTGTAGGCGTCGTCCGCCTCGGCGTCCTTGGCGGGGCGACCGCTCAGCAGCGCCGGCTTGGTGGACGTCGTGAACGACAGCTGCGCCACGGGGGAGTCGATCGCCGACAGGCCCTCCAGCAGGAAGCCCGGGTTGAACGCGATCGAGATGTCGTCGCCGTCCAGATCGGCGTCGACCCTCTCCACAGCCTGTGCATCGTCGCTGGAGCCGGCCTCCAGGATCAGCACGCCCTGCTCGAAGCTCAGCCGGACCGGGGTGTTGCGCTCGGCCACCAGCGCCACGCGCTTGACGGCCTCGACGAACGGAGCGGTCTCGATCACCGCGACCGAATTGAACTCGGTCGGGAAGAGCGTGCGGTACTTGGGCAGGTCGCCTTCCAGCAGACGGGTCGTCGTCCGCCGCCCGGCGCCCTCGAAGCCGATCAGGCCCTCGCCCTGGCCGGAGCCGGACAGCGCCAGCGTGACCGTGTCGCCGCTGCTCAGGGACTTGGCGGTGTCCAGCAGCGTCTTGGCCGGGACCAGCGCGACCGCGGAGGCGTCCGGGCTCTCCGGCTTCCACAGGAACTCGCGGACCGCGAAGCGGTAGCGGTCGGTGGAGGCCAGGGTGACCGTGTCGCCCTCGATCTCGATGCGGACGCCGGTGAGCACCGGGAGGGTGTCGTCACGGCCGGCCGCGATGGCCACCTGGGCGGCGGCCGCGGCGAAGACCTCGCCGGGGACCGTGCCGGTGGCGGTGGGCATCGCCGGCAGGGACGGGTACTCCTCCACAGGAAGGGTGTGGAGGGTGAACCGCGAGGAGCCGCAGACCACGGTCACCCGTACACCGTCGGTGGAAATCTCCACCGGGCGGTTGGGGAGGGCGCGGCAGATGTCGGCGAGCAGCCGGCCGGAGACGAGGACCGTGCCCTCCTCCTCGACCTCGGCCTCCACCGAGACGCGTGCGGAGACTTCGTAGTCGAAGCCGGAGAGGCTCAGTGCGCCGTCCTCGGCCTTCAGCAGCAGGCCCGCGAGGACGGGCACCGGCGGACGGGCCGGGAGGCTCTTGGCCGCCCAGGCCACTGCCTCCGCGAGTACATCGCGCTCCACCCGGATCTTCACCGGAAACCGCCTCCTGCTGTTGCTGGCTTACGCCCTGCTGGCCTTCGTCGTCGGCTCAGTTGCCGGAGACCAGTCTGACGCACGCCACCGACAGTCGGTGCGGCTCGGGGTCAAGTCGACTCGGGCGACGCCGGACGCCGGGCCGCCGAGTTGTGCACAGGCCCCGTTTCCGAACGAGTTCCCCGGTAGATATCCGTGGTCGTAGTAGTAGGCCCTGTGGAAACCGTGGACAACTGCGTCTACGCAGGTCAACGCCGGTTTTTTGTCCACCGCGGCTGTGGGCGGGGGCCGTGGATAAACGGCCCGTGCTGTGGACCGCGGAAAGTTCTGCACACCCGATGCACAGGGGACGGGCAGTTCTCCCCAGTGCCATCCCCAGCTTTACCCACGTTCCCCACAGCCCAACCCATCACCTTGGTGTGACGGCTTTCACTCAGCACGGTGAGAGGGGGTGTTGTGTTGCCGAACAGTGGACAGGGGTGTGGAGAAGCTGGGGATCGCTGGGGACAACGGCGGCTCACCTGTGGGCGGGCGGTGGACAAGAGATCCACCGCCCTGTGGACGGAATCTTTGTCCACACCCTGTGGAGAGCGCTTGGCCACAAATCCACACCCGGCTGACCTCCTACGATCTTCCTTCGGAGAGCCCGGCTGTGGATCCCACAGGGATAACTTTCCTCTCCCCAGGGTGTGGACGGAAGATTCTTGCCCAATCTGTGGAGAGAGGCCGTGACCAGGCCGGGAATCGAACACGGCCGGCAGCGCTCCACAGCCCGGGACGGCCGCGCAGTGCGTCGTACACCGTCGTGCACCGCGCCGTACACGGCGCCGGGCGGCCCGGAAACGGCGAAGGGCGCCCGGGAGCGGGTCCCGGGCGCCCTGGGCGCGGTCGGTCCGAGGCGGCGCGTCGGCCGCGGTCTCAGCCGTTCTTGATGCGGTTGGTCAGCTCGGTGACCTGGTTGTAGATCGACCGCCGCTCGGCCATCAGCGCACGGATCTTGCGGTCGGCGTGCATCACGGTCGTATGGTCCCGGCCGCCGAACTGCGCGCCGATCTTCGGCAGCGACAGGTCCGTCAGCTCGCGGCACAGATACATGGCGATCTGCCGGGCGGTGACCAGCACCCGGCTGCGGGACGAGCCGCAGAGGTCGTCGATGGTCAGGCCGAAGTAGTCGGCGGTCGAGGCCATGATCGCGGTGGCGGTGATCTCCGGAGCGGCGTCCTCACCGCCGGGGATCAGGTCCTTCAGCACGATCTCGGTGAGCCCCAGGTCCACCGGCTGCCGGTTGAGCGAGGCGAACGCGGTGACCCGGATCAGGGCGCCCTCCAGCTCACGGATGTTGCGCGAGATCCGGGACGCGATGAACTCCAGCACCTCCGGCGGGGCGTTCAGCTGCTCCTGCACCGCCTTCTTACGGAGGATCGCGATCCGGGTCTCCAGCTCGGGCGGCTGGACGTCGGTGATCAGGCCCCACTCGAAGCGGTTGCGCAGCCGGTCCTCCAGGGTGACCAGCTGCTTGGGCGGCCGGTCACTGGAGAGCACGATCTGCTTGTTGGCGTTGTGCAGCGTGTTGAAGGTGTGGAAGAACTCCTCCTGCGTCGACTCCTTGCTCGCCAGGAACTGGATGTCGTCGACCAGCAGGATGTCCATGTCGCGGTAGCGCTTGCGGAACGCGTCCGCCTTGCCGTCGCGGATGGAGTTGATGAACTCGTTGGTGAACTCCTCCGAGCTCACGTACCGCACACGGGTGCCCGGGTAGAGGCTGCGCGCGTAGTGCCCGATCGCGTGCAGCAGGTGGGTCTTACCCAGACCCGACTCCCCGTAGATGAACAGCGGGTTGTACGCCTTGGCCGGGGCCTCGGCAACGGCGACCGCGGCGGCGTGCGCGAAGCGGTTGGAGGCACCGATGACGAAGGTGTCGAAGAGGTACTTCGGGTTCAGCCGGGCGGTCGGCTCACCCGGGCCGGTGGCCGGCGCGGGCTGCGCGGCGAGCGGGCCCGGGGCGCCGCTGGGCGCCGGCAGCGCGGCACCGGGCCCGGAGCGGCCGTTGTGGCCACCGGGCTGGTGCTCGGGAAGGTCGCGGCGCTGCGCGTCGTACGGGGAGCGCGCACCGTCGGAGTGCTGCGGGGGGAGGCCGCGGTCCTGGCCGCGGTAGTCGGGCTGCGCCTGCTGGTGCTGCGGTACGTGGGGCGCCGACGGGTACGGCTCGCGCCACTGCTCCGCGGACGTCTCGCGCTCGGGGAAGCCGCCGAGGTGCTGCTGCTGCCAGCCGTAGTCCTCACGCGGGCCGGGGCCGCCGGGGGCGAGGTGCTGGGGCCAGGCGCCGGGTTCGTGCCGCGGCTGCTGGTAGTCCGGGTAGGCGGGGCGCACGCCGGGCAGGTCGTCGCCCTGGTGCCCGTACCCCTGGCGGCTGTCGTGCCGGGGTTCGTAGTCGTACGCCTCGTGCTGCTGCGGCGCCGGGTGCTGCTGGTGATGCGGCTGCTGCTGGGGCGACTGGTGCTGTACGGGCGCGGAGGGCGCCGGCGGCTCTTCGGAGGAGTCGTCGACGGTGATCGCGATCCGGATCGGGCGGCCGCACTCATGGCTGAGGGCCTCCCCGATCAGCGGCGCCAGCCGGCCTTCGAGCACGCCCTTGGCGAATTCGTTGGGCACGGCGAGCAGCGCGGTGTCGGCCACCAGCGCCAGCGGCTGGGTCCGCTTGAGCCAGTCCTGATCCTTCGGCTTGAGGCCGTCGGCCTCTGCCCGGAGGAGGTGATCGAGCACGCGCGGCCACACTGCGGCAAGATCGGCAGGTACATCAGCCACAGGGCACGCTCTCTCACAGTCCCACGAATGTGTGATTCTCAGGACGGGCGGGAAGGAATCGGAGTTCAGCCACGGTAGTCAGGGCGGGCCTGGGGATTCAAGTTGTTGTCCACAGGCTGTGCATAGTGTGTCCTGACAACGGACCGCGCGGGCTCACATGGAGCCGGTTTGACCGGATGGCGTAGCCGCGCGTACCGTGACCAGGTCGAGTTGTCGATGGCTGCTGCCGCCTGCCTCCGATGGGCAAAGATCGCGCTCTGGTGATCGTGTAGCGGTGCACTTAGGCGTTGCGAGCTACTCGTGGGCGCACGGTGACAGCCAACGACGCCCCACATCTGTCTCTCCTTGAGACAACAAGCATTCCTGGAGCCCCCGAGTGAGCAAGCGCACCTTCCAGCCGAACAACCGCCGCCGCGCGAAGACCCACGGCTTCCGTCTGCGCATGCGGACGCGTGCCGGCCGCGCGATTCTCGCGTCGCGCCGCAGCAAGGGTCGCGCCCGCCTGTCGGCCTGAGCAGCCCGACCTAGGTCCATGACGTGCTGCCTACCGAAAATCGGCTGAGGCGGCGCGAGGACTTCGCGACCGCGGTACGCCGGGGACGCAGGGCCGGGCGCCCGCTCCTTGTCGTGCATTGTCGTAGCGGTTCAACGGACCCGCACGCAGCGGGGGAATGTGTTCCCCCGACGCGTGCGGGTTTCGTCGTGAGCAAGGCAGTTGGCATCGCGGTCGTCCGCAACAAGGTCAAGCGACGGCTTCGCCATCTCCTGCGCGACCGGCTGGACCGGCTTCCCGCCGGTAGCCTGGTTGTCGTACGGGCCCTGCCCGGCGCGGGCACCGCGGACCACGACGAACTGGCCCGCGACCTGGACGCCGCCCTGGAGCGGCTGCTGGGAGGGGCGCCGAGAGGCTCCAACCCCACGGGGGCCGCGACCGGCAGTGGTCGCGCCGCGGACCCCCGGAACCCCGGCCGGGGCCCGGGAGGGAGCGCACAGTGAAGTACCCGCTGCTGCTTTTGATCAAGATCTACCAGTGGACCATCAGCCCCCTGCTGGGGCCGGTCTGCAAGTACTACCCGTCGTGCTCGCACTATGGCTACACGGCCATCGACCGGCACGGCGCGGTGAAAGGGACTGCGCTGACAGCTTGGCGCATTCTGCGCTGCAACCCGTGGTCGCTCGGTGGCGTCGACCACGTCCCTCCCCGGAAGCGTCCGGTCTGGCACCAGCGGCTGAGGAGCCGTCTGGGCGGGACTGCCGTCCATGAACCCGCCGCCCAGCCCGAGACTCAGCCCAACGCCCAAGGAGCCTGATTCGTGGACACGATCCTGAATCCTCTCTATTACGCCGTTTCCTGGATCATCGTCCAGTTCCACTCGTTCTACAGCCTGATCTTTGATCCGAACAGTGGCGCGGCGTGGGGTCTGTCCATCGTCTCGCTGGTGGTGCTGATCCGTATCTGCCTGATCCCGCTCTTCGTGAAGCAGATCAAGTCGACGCGGAACATGCAGGCGCTCCAGCCGAAGATGAAGGCGATCCAGGAGCGCTACAAGAGCGACAAGCAGCGCCAGTCCGAAGAGATGATGAAGCTCTACAAGGAGACGGGCACCAACCCGCTCTCGAGCTGTCTCCCGATTCTGGCCCAGTCGCCGTTCTTCATCTCGCTGTACCAGGTCCTCAGCCACATCGCGAACGGCAAGACGGTCGGCTTCATCGACCAGACGCTGCTGCAGAGCGCGCAGAAGGCACACATCTTCGGTGCCCCGCTGGCGGCGAAGTTCATGGACAGCGCGGCGAAGATCGAGAGCCTCGGTGCCTCGGTCACCAACGTCCGCGTGGTCACGGTCATCATGATCGTCCTGATGTCGGCGTCGCAGTTCTACACGCAGCGCCAGCTGATGACCAAGAACGTCGACCTCACGGTGAAGACGCCGTTCATGCAGCAGCAGAAGATGCTGATGTACGTCTTCCCGGTCATGTTCGCCGTCTTCGGCATCAACTTCCCCGTCGGTGTCCTCGTCTACTGGCTGACCACCAACGTGTGGACCATGGGCCAGCAGATGTTCGTCATCCGTCGTAACCCGACCCCGGGCAGCAAGGCGTTCGCCGAGCGCCAGGAGCGGCTGCGGGCCCAGGGCAAGCTGGTCGAGAGCCCGGCCGAGGTCGCGGCGAAGAAGGCCGTCGAGGAAGCGCGCCAGAACCGTCAGCAGCCCAAGCGCCAGACGAAGGCCAAGCGGCAGACCGGCGGTGCGCCCACCGGCGGTGCCGGTGCCCAGGCCCGGACGCAGAACCGTACGCGGGCCGGCTCGGCGGGCACGGCGAACGGCTCGGCGGACTCCGGCCAGGGCGGAGCGAAGAAGCAGTCGCTGGAGAAGAAGACCGCGCAGGACGGCACCGCGCAGAGCGGCTCGTCCGGGTCCCGCTCCGCGAAGTCCGGCCAGCGCAAGGGCCAGCAGCGCCCCAAGCACCCGTCGAAGAAGTAAGAAGGAGTCCTTTCGTGACGGACACGACCCCTGCCGCCGAGGGCACCGACACCCTGACCCGCCTGGAGCAGGAAGGCGAGATCGCGGCCGACTACCTCGAGGGTCTGCTGGACATCGCCGACCTCGACGGTGACATCGACATGGACGTCGAGGCCGACCGCGCCGCGGTGTCGATCATCAGCGACTCGACCAGCCGCGACCTGCAGAAGCTGGTGGGCCGCGACGGTGAGGTGCTGGAGGCGCTGCAGGAACTGACCCGGCTGGCCGTGCACCGGGAGACCGGTGACCGCAGCCGTCTGATGCTGGACATCGCCGGCTTCCGGGCGCGTAAGCGCGAGCAGCTCACGGCGATCGGTGCGAAGGCAGCGGAGGAGGCCCGCGGTACCGGTGAGCCGGTGAAGCTGGACCCGATGACGCCGTTCGAGCGCAAGGTCGTGCATGACGCGGTGGCGGCGGCCGGCCTGCGTAGTGAGTCCGAGGGCGAGGAGCCGCAGCGCCGAGTGGTTGTCCTCCCGGCCTGACCGCTGAGCGCAGCCGTTTTTTCTTTGGCCCCGTCTGCTCGCAGGCGGGGCCAAAAGTTGTCAGCGTTCTGTGTTATTCCGGGTGGGTGACCCGGGTTCCCGGCAGGAAAAGCAGTCCAGAGGAAGGGCGGTTCCCGTGACGGAGGCAGCAGCGGAGCTCCCTCCTGCGCCGAAGGCGGCACAGGAGGTATTCGGTGAGCGCTTTCCGGAGGCCGTGCGGTACGGCGAACTGCTCGCCGACGCGGGGGTGACGCGAGGGCTGATCGGGCCGCGCGAGGTGCCGCGGCTGTGGGAGCGGCATCTGCTGAACTGTGCGGTCCTCTCCGAGGTCGTGCCCGAGGGCGTCTCGGTCTGTGACGTGGGCTCGGGGGCCGGGCTGCCCGGCATCCCGCTGGCTCTGGTGCGGCCGGACCTGAAGATCACGCTGCTGGAGCCGCTGCTGCGGCGGACGAATTTCCTTCAGGAAGTCGTCGAGCTGCTCGGCCTCGACCATGTGACGGTCGTGCGGGGACGGGCCGAAGAGGTCATGGGCAAGCTTCCGCAGGTGCATGTGGTGACCGCGCGTGCGGTGGCTCCGCTGGACCGGCTGGCCGGATGGGGAGTTCCGCTGCTGCGTCCGTACGGCGCGATGCTGGCGCTCAAGGGCGATGCCGCGGAGGAGGAGCTCAAGGGCGCCCGGGCCGCGCTGAGCAAGCTCGGTGTGGTCGACACTTCGGTGGTGCAGGTCGGTGAGGGCATTGTGGATCCGCCGACGACGGTGGTGCGGGTCGAGGTGGGCGAGAGCCCTGGTGGCGTGCGCTTCGCGGCGAAGCGGGCGAAGGCGGCGCGGGCCAGCCGTCCGACGAGGGGGCGCCGGCGCTGAGGCATGAGCCGGAGCCGTGGAGACCGGCAGATGGGGAGGGAATCCCGTTCCGCGAAATAGGCGACGCGGTATTTCAATAAACCCCATCAAAACGGCACAAGACGGAGTGTCGCGGCTTATTCGGACGCGACGCTGGCATCGTGTTTCACGTGAAACGTCGCTCTCTGCTGCAAGGGATCATCGGCCGTGGTCGTGCGGCTGCCGCGCCGCGCGACCGTAGACCCACACGGGTAACGGAAGTATCCACAGACGTGGGTTTGTCCACAGGAGAACGGACCTCACTGGTTCACGACGCCGAAAGCATGGCAGGCTCTGACCATTGCGAGCCTGATGTCGAGGAGAGTGAATCCTTGCGGTCCGACGCCAACATCGCGGGACCGATGACCGATCCGGTCCCCGGTCCCCGTAGCGAGTCGTTCGGGGACGACGTTTCACGTGAAACGCCGCCCCCGATGGACGACACCCCGATCGGTCGTGCAGCTCAGCTGGCGGTAGAGGCACTCGGCCGCGCGGGCGAGGGGCTTCCCCGGCCCGAACAGACCCGGGTCATGGTCGTTGCCAACCAGAAGGGCGGGGTCGGTAAGACCACGACCACCGTGAACCTGGCGGCCTCCCTGGCCCTGCATGGGGCACGTGTTCTGGTCATCGACCTCGACCCCCAGGGCAATGCGTCGACGGCGCTGGGGATCGACCATCATGCCGAAGTGCCGTCCATCTATGACGTGCTGGTGGACAGCAAGCCACTCTCCGATGTGGTGCAGCCGGTCGTGGATGTGGAGGGGCTGTTCTGTGCGCCCGCCACGATCGACCTGGCCGGCGCCGAGATCGAGCTGGTCTCGCTGGTGGCCCGGGAAAGCCGGCTGGACCGTGCCATCAAGGCCTATGAGCAGCCGCTCGATTACATCTTCATCGACTGCCCGCCCTCGCTCGGCCTGCTGACGGTCAATGCGTTGGTCGCAGGGGCCGAGGTGCTGATCCCGATTCAGTGCGAGTACTACGCACTGGAGGGTCTGGGGCAGCTGCTGCGGAACGTCGACCTGGTGCGGGGCCACCTCAACCCGCAGCTCCATGTCTCGACGATTCTGCTGACCATGTACGACGGACGCACCCGGCTGGCCTCCCAGGTCGCCGACGAGGTCCGTAACCACTTCGGCCACGAGGTGCTCCGTACCAGCATCCCCCGCTCCGTGCGGATCTCCGAGGCACCCAGCTATGGGCAGACAGTGCTCACCTATGATCCCGGATCCAGTGGTTCGCTTTCGTATCTCGAAGCGGCTCGGGAGATCGCGCTGCGTGGGGCCCCGCAGACCGGGGGCCAGGGCCTCAGCGTCACCTATGAAGGACAGCACAGCATCTCGGAGGGGACTCAGTGAGCGAACGACGTAGAGGCCTGGGCCGTGGGCTCGGGGCGCTGATCCCCGCGGCACCGCAGAGCACGGACCATGCCGGGCCCGCGGTGGGGCAGGGAGCGACATCACCCTCGTCCGTACCGGTCCTGACGCCGGAGCGAGGGGTGGCCGCCGCCAAGGTGACCTCGCTGCCGACGCACGGTGTTTCACGTGAAACGGAAGCACCGGTAGCGGCGGAGCCGTCGGCGGACGGTGTATCGGAGGTAGCGGGTGCGCACTTCGCGGAGGTGCCGCTCGATGCCATCACCCCGAACCCACGCCAGCCGAGAGAGGTCTTCGACGAGGACGCCCTCGCCGAACTGATCACTTCCATCAAGGAGGTGGGCCTGCTCCAGCCGGTGGTGGTCCGTCAGACCGAGCCCGGACGGTACGAGCTCATCATGGGGGAGCGCCGCTGGCGTGCCTGCCGGGCGGCGGGGCTGGAGAAGATTCCGGCGATCGTGCGGGCGACGGAGGACGAGAAGCTCCTCCTCGACGCGCTGCTGGAGAACCTGCACCGGGCTCAGCTCAACCCGCTGGAAGAGGCAGCCGCCTATGACCAGCTGCTCAAGGACTTCCAGTGCACGCATGACGAGCTGGCCGACCGGATCGGGCGCTCGCGTCCGCAGGTGTCCAACACGCTGCGCCTGCTGAAGCTCTCCCCGTCCGTGCAGAAGCGGCTGGCCGCAGGGGTGCTCTCGGCGGGTCACGCCCGGGCGTTGCTCTCCGTGGAGGACTCGGAGGAGCAGGACCATCTTGCGCGCCGCATCGTCGCCGAGGGGCTCTCGGTGCGTTCGGTCGAGGAGATCGTGACGCTCATGGGGTCGACCCCCACGAGCCCGAGCAAGGCGAAGGGCCCCCGCGCGGGCACTCGGGTCTCCCCTGCGCTCACCGGACTCGCCTCCCGGCTCTCCGACCGCTTCGAAACCCGGGTGAAGGTCGACCTGGGCCAGAAGAAGGGAAAGATCGTCGTCGAGTTCGCCTCGATGGACGATCTGGAGCGCATCCTCGGGACCCTCGCCCCGGGCGAAGGTCCCGTCCTGGGCCAGTCCCTGGCCGAGGAGAACGACGAGGAGACCGGCGAAAAGCAGTGAGCTGATACCTACGGCTCCAGGGCGGGCCGTGTTCCGGAGCCCATACCGGAACACGGTCCGCCCTTTGCTCTCTCGCGCTACCCGTGCCCGTAAAGGGTGGATACGATGCGTTCGGGTATGGCACGCATCCACGTGGAGACGCCTCACATCGAGGAGAGGGCCATGCGATCGGTGAGCCGCACCGGACTGCTGGCAGCGGGCTTCGGCCTGGCAGCCGTCGGAGGGTTCGTTGGAGGTCTGCTCAGGGAGCCGGCCGTGCTGACGGCACTGCGTGGTGCGGCAGGCGAGAGAAGTGAGGACCTGGTTCCATGGGCCGTCGGCTCGTACCGCTCACGCTGGACAACCTTCCGGATATCCCCAAGCGCTGCCGCTCCTGTGTCTTCTGGGAGCTCGACCCCGTCAGCGGCGAGGCCGCGGTAAAGGCGGGACGTCCCGAGCTGGAGAAGGAAGCCTGGATCTCGGCGGTACTGCTGGAGTGGGGATCCTGCGGGCGGGTCGCCTATGTCGATGAGGTGCCGGTGGGGTTCGTGATGTACGCCCCGCCGGCCTATGTGCCGCGCTCGACCGCCTTCCCGACCAGTCCCGTATCGCCGGACGCGGTGCAGCTGCTCACCGCATGGCTGACGCCCGGATACCAGGGCCAGGGACTGGGGCGCGTGATGGTCCAAACGGTCGCCAAGGACCTCACCCGGAGAGGGTTCAAGGCGATCGAGGCGTTCGGCGATGCCCGCTGGACCGAGCCGGCCTGTGTGCTCCCCGCCAACCATCTCCTCGCGGTGGGCTTCAAGACCGTACGACCCCATCCCCGCTTTCCTCGGCTGCGCCTTGAGCTGAGGACCACGATCTCGTGGAAGGAAGACGTGGAGATGGCGCTCGACCGCCTGCTGGGCGCCGTCCAGAAGGAGCCCGCCCTGCGGCCGTTGTAGCGCACGATGTTTCACGTGAAACCGAGCTCTGTTTCACGTGAAACAGAGAACGGGCCCGTCCTCGGTGAGGAACGGGCCCGTTTCACGTGAAACAGACGATGAGCTGACTCAGGCGAGGTAGTCCGCCAGGTCGCGCTCGATCGCGGCCTTCGGCTTGGCGCCGACGATGGTCTTCACAACCTCGCCGTCCTTGTAGACGTTCATCGTCGGGATCGACATGACGCCGTACTTGGCGGTGGTCGCCGGGTTCTCGTCGGTGTTCAGCTTGGCGATGACGATCTCGTCGTGCTCCGCGGCAATGGCCTCCAGGGACGGGGCGACCTGGCGGCACGGGCCGCACCAGGTGGCCCAGAAGTCCACGAGGACGGGCTTGTCGCTCTTGAGGACGACCTCTTCGAAGTTGGCGTCCGTGACGGTCACCGTGGCGCCGGCCATGGCAATCTCCTTATTGGGTGGGTGGTGGGAAAGCGGGGGCCGCGGGTCAGGCGGCGGGGGTCTTCTCGGGCTCGGGGGTCGACTCCCCGTCCGCCAGCGCCGCGAGGTACCGCTCGGCGTCGAGGGCGGCGGAGCAGCCCGTGCCGGCTGCGGTGATCGCCTGGCGGTAGGTGTGGTCGACCACGTCGCCGGCGGCGAAGACGCCCGTCAGGTTGGTGCGGGTGCTGGGCGCGTCGACCTTGAGGTAGCCCTCGTCGTCGAGGTTCAGCTGGCCCTTGAAGAGCTCGGTGCGCGGGTCGTGACCGATCGCGATGAAGAGACCGGTGACGGGGAGCTCCGAGGTCTCGCCGCTCTTGAGGTTGCGCAGAGTCAGGCCGGAGAGCTTGCTCTCGCCGTGGATCTCGGCGACCTCGCTGTCCCAGACGAACTTGATCTTCGGGTCGGCGAAGGCACGCTCCTGCATCGCCTTGCTGGCCCGAAGGGTGTCGCGGCGGTGGACGACCGTGACCGACTTGGCGAACCGCGAGAGGAAGGTGGCCTCCTCCATCGCGGTGTCGCCGCCGCCGATGACGGCGATGTCCTGGTCCTTGAAGAAGAACCCGTCACAGGTGGCGCACCAGGACACGCCACGACCGGAGAGCTCGTCCTCACGGGGCAGGCCGAGCTTGCGGTGCTGCGAGCCGGTGCTGACGATGACCGCCTTCGCGCGGTGCACATTGCCGGCGGTGTCGGTGACCGTCTTGATGTCCTCGCTGAGGTCGACCGAGACGATGTCGTCGGGCACGAGCTCGGCGCCGAAGCGCTCGGCCTGGGCGCGCATGTTGTCCATGAGGTCCGGCCCCATGATGCCGTCGCGGAAACCGGGGAAGTTCTCCACGTCGGTGGTGTTCATCAGCGCGCCTCCGGCGGTGACGGCACCTTCGAAGACCAGCGGCTTCAGGGACGCGCGGGCGGTGTAGAGCGCTGCGGTGTAGCCCGCGGGCCCGGAGCCGATGATGATCACGTTGCGGACGTCGCTCACGGGTGTCTTCCTTGTCTCTGCCGACTGCTTGCTGGGGCTCTCGGAACTCTCACCCCACCCAACGGATCCTACGGGGCGTGCATTCCCGGAGTGTCACAGCGCACTACTCGTCGTTTCAATCTCGCGGGTACGAGTGCGCCAGCAGGACCTTTCCGGGCGCCGGCGGCGTGGCGGAGACACAGGAGGACGAGACCACGTACGCCGAGACACGCTTGGCGTCCGCCGGGTCCGGCAGAACGACCAGAAAGGCGTCCTTACCCTGGTAGCGGGTGTGGCTGGAGGCGATCGGGGCCTCCGGGCGGCCGATGCCGTGGCGGACGCAGGACGGGATGGTGTCGGCGCTGCCCCGCAGTGGGGTCTCGGGAGAGCTGCGGGCACCGATGTCCGGCGATTTGTGCGAGCCCTTGGTCGCCAGCAGGGCGTGGACGTGGGAGCCGAGATTGGTGGCGGTCAGGCCGGCCGTAGCGCCCGCCCCCTTCTCGGGGGTGGCCGTGGTCCGGCTGGGCCCGGCCTGCGTACCGTCCATGGCGGCGTTCTGCAGGAGCAGTCCGCCGACGCTGAGGACGGCCGCGGCCGCCGCGGTGCCGAGCAGCACCCGCGGCCAGCGACGTGCCCGGGAGGCCCGGCCGCCGCGTGTGGGTCGGCCCGGCCCGGAGGAACCAGCGGGACGCCCGGCGGGGCGGCTGATCGGTGTGCTGAGGGTAGGTACTTCGGGCTCTGTTTCACGTGAAACAGAAGCGGGGCGGGCGGTCGATTCCCGGGTTGTGGCACGGCCCGCCGTTTCACGGGTCGCTGTTTCACGTGAAACATGCGTCGCGGAGCCCGGAACGGTGGCATTGAGAAGTGCCTCGGCCGCGAGGGCGGCATCGATACGCCCTGCTACCTCAGTCGGCATGCACGTCGGGCCGGGGAGCCGGCCGAGCATCCGGCGGATCTCCTCCAGGGAGACGTAGACGTCCTCGCACAGCGCGCAGCCGGCAAGGTGGGCGCGCAGATCGGCGCTGCGCGAGGGAGAGAGCAGCCCGTCCGTGAGGTCGGAGATCTCGGAGACCTCCGGGTGCTCACCTGTGCCGGTCGTCGACGTCACGCTCGCCCACCTCCGCCCTTCACGGCACCTGTGTCCTTCGGTCCTGCCGTCGGTGGGACGGATGTCCCCTGCGCCCGGTTCCTTCCCCCGCTCGCCGGGTTGCTACCCCCGCCGTCAGCCCGCAGATGGGTGACCAAGGGGAGGAGGCGGGCACGGCCGCGTGCGCAGCGGCTCTTCACCGTTCCGGTCGGGATGTCGAGGATCGCGGCTGCCTCGGCGACGGGGTAGCCCTGCATGTCGACGAGGACCAGGGCGGCGCGCTGTTCCTCGGGGAGGGTGCGCAGGGCGCGGAGCAGCTCGCGGTAGAGGTCCTGGCGCTCGGCGGGGATCGCGGCGGACTCCTCGGGTTCGAGGAGCTGCTCCAGCCGCTCGGTGTCGGCGACCGGTGAGGTGCGCCGGGAGGCGGCTTTGCGGGCCCGGTCCAGGCAGGCGTTGACCGTGATGCGGTGCAGCCAGGTCGTCACGGCGGACTGACCTCGAAAGGTGTGGGCCGCACGGTAGGCGGAGACCAGGGCGTCCTGTACGGCGTCCGCGGCTTCCTCACGATCACCGAGAGTGCGCAGCGCCACCGCCCAGAGCCGGTCGCGATGGCGTCGGACGATCTCCCCGAACGCATCGGGGTCGCCCTTCACATGCAGCGCAAGGAGATCGGCGTCGGTTGGTGTCGAAGCCTTGTCGCTGTCGGTGGACACGGGCCCCCCGGCCGTAGCTGCCTGATCACGGTCCCATTGAAGCCCGCCGGATGGGGAAAGTAAATGTGCCGAGGGGCGTTGATCAGCGGGCGAGCGCCCCGTTTCGGCCGCTCGCCCGCTGCTGTTCAGCCCGTCACCTTGATCTCGGAGATTCCGCCGCGGAACCAGTCCGAGACGCCGTCGCTCGGCAGCTCGGTGATGTGTACCAGCACGTAGCGTGCCTTGACGGCCTTGTCCAGCTTCACCGTCAGCTTCTCACCGGCCTTCGCCGGCTTGGAGAGTCGCCGCGAAAAGTCACTGAGCGCCGTCGGGTCCGACGCGGACGGTTCCGCTGCCAGAACCTCCACCGTCTGGCCCGGACGGTACATGGTGACCTCTACGCCGGAGACGTCCTTGGCGCTTCCGAGGTCTATGACGATGCCGCTGCCGTCCTTACGAGCCGGCAGGTTCCCGAAATTTGCCCAGCCCTGGAAACGGCCGGTCACCCACGCCGTCGAGGGATTGCCGTCCGTCGCGTTCGACGCTTGATTTCCGGAGAACGCAGATGCCAGCGGAGAGAACTCCGTGGCACTTTGGATCGCCAGGGGACCCGAAGGCTTCTTCTTCTTGCTGCCGCCCTGCGACTGCGAGTTCCCCGGACCCTCCTGGTCCTTCTCGCGCTTCAGCAGGGTGTCCGCGAGCTGCCAGCTGCCCAGGCCCAGCGCCGCGATGAGCAGCGCGGAGACGGACCACTTCAGGGCCCGGCCGGTACGGCTCTGGAGCGGGGGCGGCGGCGTGGGGATCGCTTGGGTTGGCCGGCCGGGCTGGGCGTTGTGGGATGCCGCCTGCCGGTAGCTGCCCTGCTGGTAGCCCGTGCGCTGGTACGGCGGGGGCGTGGCGAACGCGGTCTCCGGGGGCCGGATGCGGGGCATTGCCGCGACCGCCTTGGACAGCTCCTCGGGCGTGGTGCACGGCTGCTCCTGGCGGGAGGCCGTGGCGCCGTCGTTGATCAGCGCGCGCATGGCGAGTTCGGAGAGGCCGCGGTGGACACCGGCGCGCACCTGATCGGGCGCGATCAGGCCGACGCCCTTCGGCAGCCCGGTCAGGCCGTGCGCGTCGTTCTCGTACGGCCAGCGCTGGGTGAGCGCGGCGTACAGCAGCGCCCCGATCGCCTCGGTGTCCGTGCGCTGCGGGTGCTCGCAGGTGATGCCGCGGAGCGCGGCCATGACGGCCAGGCCGCGGATGCGGTACTGCCCGGATTCCGTCCGCAGCACCGAGCTGGGGGTGATGCGGAGGTGGGCCAGGCCCTCGCGGTGTGCGGCGGCCATGGCCTGGGAGACCTGGCTGACGAGCTGGTACGCCTCGTGCGGCTCCAGGGGGCCGTTGGCGAGGTGGGTGGCCAGCTCGGTGGCGTCCGGAAGCCACTCGTGGACGACGTAGACGAGGTCGTTCTCCTCGACGGCGTCCAGGACCTGGACGAACCGGGGGTCGCCGAGCAGCGCCGAGGAACGGGCCGCGGAGAGCACCGGCCGGGCCCTCGGATGGTCGGCGGGCAGGATGTGTACGCCGACGGCGCGGCGCAGCTTCTCGTCGACCGCACGCCAGCTGCTGAATCCGTCCAGACGGGTGACGCACTCTTCGAGGCGGTAGCGTCTGGCGAGCTTGTGGCCGCTGTGCAGTTCCGGTGGCTGGGCCTCGTCCGCCGCACGCGTCTCGTCGGTGCGTGCGACGTCCGTGTCCCTGCCGGATACCTTCTCGGCCTTAGCACCGTCGTCCGTGGCCTTGCCCGCCTTGGCGGTCAGCGGCTCTTCGCCGCTCGTGTCGGCCACGTCGACGGCAGCCGTGCTCCGTTCCGCCACCGTCGTTCCTGCCTCCCCATCCGTTGCAGGCTCAATGAGCCAAGACAATTGTGCCCACAGTCCGCCACTATGCACGACACACGGTGGCAGTCGATGGTTGTGCTCAATCAACGCCCAAGCTTTGACCGGACCATGCCGACCAGGGCGTTCATTTCCTCGATGCGCATTTTGCGTGCGGCGACGTAGAACACGCCCAGAAGGGCGGCGGCGCCGGCGATCAGCGCGGCCAGGGAGCCGATGAACCCGCTGCCCAGCGTCTGCATGATCGCGTACACCAAGGCGCCGGAGACGATCGTGGCCGGGATGCTGGCGCCGGCCAGCCGCGCGTAGGTCCGCACGACGTGCGCCGTGTCGAGGTCACCGTCCATCCGCCTGCTCAGCCGCTGCCAGGCCACCCCGACGCCGATGATGTACGCCAGGCCGTAGGAGGCCGCCATACCCACCACGGCCCAGCGGGCCGGCAGGACCAGGAAGCAGAGCCCGGAGGCGGCGGCGTTGACGGCAGCGACGATCACCGTGTTGTAGAAGGGGGTGCGGGTGTCCTCGTACGCGTAGAAGGCGCGCAGGACGACGTACTGCACCGAGAACGGGATCAGGCCGATGCCGAAGCCCATCAGCATGTAGCCCATCGGGACGCCGGCGCCGGACGAGCCGTAGACCAGGGTGCACAGCGGGACGCCGAGGGACAGGAAGCCGAACGCGATCGGGACGATGGCGACGGCGGAGGTGCGCAGGCCCTGCGACATGTCGTCCCGGACGGCGCCGGTGTCGCCGTCGTGTGCGGACCGGGCCAGCCGCGGCAGCAGCGCCGCCATGACGGAGACGGTGATGATCGCCTGCGGCATGTTCCAGATCAGCTGGGCGCTGGCGTAGGAGATGAAGCCGGTGCCCGGGTGCCCCTGCTGGTCTGCGGTGTTGCCGGCCCAGGTGGAGAGCTGGGTGACGACGAGCACACCGGCCTGGTTGGCGAGCACGAAGAGCACGGTCCACTTGGCGAGCTTGGCGGCCTTGCCCAGGCCGTGACCGCGCCAGTCGAACCGCAGCCGGAGCTTGAAATCGGCGTCGCGCAGGTACGGGATCATCGCCAGCGCCTGCACGACGAGCCCGAGGAGGGTACCGATGCCGAGCAGGCGGATGCCCTCGTCGGGGATGGTCGTGACGCCGATGTGCGAGGTCTTCGCCGTGCCGTAGACCCAGATGAAGAGGCCGAAGGTGGCGATCATGACGATGTTGTTGAGGACCGGGGTCCACATCATCGCGCCGAAGCGGCCGCGGGCGTTGAGGATCTGCCCCATGACCACGTGCAGGCCCATGAAGAAGATCGTGGGGACGCAGTAGCGGGTGAACGCCACCGCGACCTCGTTGGCCGCCGGGTCCCGGGAGATGTCGAACGAGACCAGTTTCACCAGGAGGGGCGCCGCGACCACCGCCAGCACCGTCAGCACCCCGAGCACCACGATGACCAGGGTCAGCAGCCGGTTGGCATAGGCCTCGCCACCGTCGTCGTCCTCCTTCATCGCGCGCACCAGCTGCGGCACGAAGACGGAGTTCAGACCGCCGCCGATGGTCAGGATGAAGATCATCGTCGGGAGCTGGTAGGCGACCTGCCAGGAGTCACCGAGCACCGCACCGCCGAGCGCGGCGACGATCAGGGCCGAGCGGACGAAGCCCGTCAGCCGGGACACCATCGTGCCGGCGGCCATCACCGCACTGGACTTGAGCAGGCCGGAGGCCCGCCCGCCGGAGGGCTTGCCGGCCGCCGGCACGGGAGCGGGCTCCGGCTCCGGCGCGGCCTGCTGCGGAACGGCCTCAGGCCCGGGCACCGCGCTGGTCACCGGCGCCCCGACAGGCGGGCCGGCCGGGGCGGAGCGCTGGGGCTCGTAGGGATGCTGGTCCCGGTAGAGGTGCGCGAAGGCGTCGGACTCCGGACGCTCGCTGCCGGCCTGGTTGGCCAGGGGATCGACACCCATGAACTGCGTCGTCGCGGCGTCGTCACCGTACGGAGCGGCCCGGTCCGGGCGCTGCGGGGCGGGCGTCCGGGGTGCGGCCCAGGCCTGTGGGTCAGGCGCCTGCCGCCCGGGTGCGGGCTGCGGATAGAGCGGCTGGGTGGGCTGCCCCGGGGACGGCGGCGGGTGCGCGGCGCGGTCGTAGCGCGCGTCGGTCACCGGATCCTGGGCCATCGGGTCCTGGGCGTGGTGGGGGTCGTTGCGGTAGGCGTCCCGGACGTACGAGTCCTGGTCCGCGGGGAACGGGGGCGTCGGAGGGACCGGCCCCATGGGGTCGCCATTGGCGCCCCGGCTCCGGTCACCGTCGTACGGCGCATTCATCGCTGCCCCACCTCATCAGTCGCCGGCCATCCGGCCCCGCCATCTATCAACGGTCCACTTTCTCACCTGAGCCGGAGGGCTCGGACTTTTCCGAACCGGTGTCCGGCGCGGGGTCACTCGGCTGCTCGGGCTCGTCCCCGTCCGTGCCGCCGTCGTTGCCGTCCGTGCCCGCCGTGCCTTCGGAGCCGTCATCGGGGCCGTCCTCCTCGGGCCGGCTGCCCGCCCGCTTGCGCTGGAGGTAGATCCGTACGCCGGCGAGCACGAGCAGCAGCACGCCGCCCGCGATGACGAGCATCACCGTGGCGGTGATCTCCGTGACGTTCACCTGGAACGTCATGGGCTCACCGTAGGGCTTGCCGTCCGAGGTGTAGAGCTGGGCGGTCACCCAGGCCCGGCCGTTGGCGTTGGCGGTGGTGTCGAACTTGAACGACTGGCTGTGCCCGCCGTCCACCGAGATCTGCTGCGATTTACCCACGTCGAGCCGGTTGGGCTGGGAGGACGTGAGCCGCAGCGTCATGTCCTTGACGCCCTGGAAGAGGTTGTTCTGGACCGTCACCGGAATCGTGGCGCTGCGCCCGGAAAGCGTGGCCCCCGACTTCTGGATCAGGTGCACCTTCGTGGTCAGGCCGTCGAGGTAGTTGCGCACGGAGTGACGGAAGCCGGCGGCACCGGAGCGGTCGCCGCGCCACTGCGTCGACATCTCCCGCATTATCGCGTTGCCGAACGGGGTCACCACCCGCTCCGGCTGGGCCAGGATCGGCTGGAAGTCCTCCAGCGCCGACTGCGTGCCCTGGATCTGCCGGAACGCATCGGTGGGGAGCTCCTGCCGGCGCAGCGAGGACGGGTAGGAGGTGACGCTCGGCACCTGGCGGGTGGCCGCGGGGTCGGGCTTGGCCTTGGCCGCGGCGCCGAGGTTCTGTGCCTGGGTCCAGCGGCCGGACTCGTCCAGCTCACGCAGGGCGGTGGCCATGGCATGCGCCTGGCTGGCCGACGGCATCCGCTGCGGTGCGACGACGACGCTGCGCTGCCGCTCCGGGTCCTGGAGGCCGATCATCTGGGTCTGGGCGAGGAATTCCTGGACCGCGTGCGTCGCGTTCGTCGCCTTCGACATGTCGCCCTCGAAGGCCCGGGAGAGCTGTGTGTCCGCCACGATGGCGGTGTTGCCGCCGCCGATGGGACGGGCCGCCGTCGGGGTGTAGGACAGCCGGCCGGCGTCCCGGAGGCTGTCGCTGCGGGTGATCACGTTGTGCGCGCCGGCCGAGGTCGCGACATCGACGATCGAGCGGTCGAGGGCGCCGTCGACGGGCCAGGCGAAGTCCGTACGCGGCTTGACCCCGAGGATCGTGTCCACGGTCTTGTCGGCGAGGTCGGTGGCCGGCCCGAGGTGGCTGAGCGCACTCGGCACGCCCTTGCCGTGGTGGGCCAGCGAGGCCAGGTCGGGGTCGGCGAAGGGCAGCGCGACCACCTGGTGCGACTTGACCGCCTCTTCGAGCTGGTGGAGCCACTGCTTGGCGACCGCCTGGTTCTTCCCCATGGGGCCGTCCGGGCCGTTCACGCGGTACGACTTGGTCATCGCGTCGACGGTCGCGAGCAGGTCGGGGTCGATGACGAAGGTCACCGGGAGGTTCTTGCCGAGCGCGACCATCTGCTGCAGCCGGCCGCCGGGGGCGAGCTCGGCGGCGAGATCGTCATTGCGGAAGACCGGGGTCTGCTGGGTGTCGGCGTCGGTCTCCGCGGTGAGGTGCGTGGACGAGATCAGCGGCCACATGTAGGTGAGCTGCGTCTTCTTGTCGGCGTCCGCGGACTGCCAGGGCAGGAAGGTCCGGTCGATACCCAGGAGCTGGTCGTACGGCGAGGTCTGGGAGTGCCCGGACAGAGAGACACCGATCTGGTACACGCCGTCATCGTTGAGATCGAGGTCCTTGACCGGGACGCTGAGGCTGAAGGGTCGGCTGGCACCGGCCTCCAGCTTGGCGATCTTCTCCGTGTGGCCCTTGATCTCCTCGCCGTCCACGCTGGGCAGATAGCCGGTGCGACGGGAGGCTGCCTCGATCGAACTGCGGTTGCCCAGCGCATCGCCGCGGTGCATGCCGACGTGCGCGTCGGTGATCGTGCTGCTGCTGTCGTTGGTCAGGGTGCCGGAGACGGTGACGGTGTCGCCCTTGCCGGGGGCCGACGGCGACATGGCGTCGATGGACACGTCGACGGTGTGCGACCCGGCCGGGGCGGCCTGGGCGGAGGGGGCGTGCGGGGTCTGGAGCAGGCCCACGAGCAGGGGCACTCCAGTGACGAGTGTCACGGTCCTGCGCAGCCATCGACCACGCGGCCGTTCAGTCCCCTGGAACCCTGCCGCCTCGGCCACGCGCTCGCCCGTCCCTCGTCGTCGTCAGTGGTCGTCGGAATGTGCGTCCACGAATGGTAACGAGACCCGCCGGGCGCGAGTGCCGCGGACTGCTCCACATGATCGCGGAGCGGACGGCCGCCCGGCCGGCCTGTCCCCTTTATTACCTGCGCCTTTATTACGTGGCGCTTCGCGCGGTCCGGCCACGTACCCTGTTCTGTTGTGCCGAACGCCAACAATGACCTCCCTGCCCCGCACGCCGAGCGGACCCCGCAGTCGACGAATGCGTTGAATCACGTGCAGCGCCGCGCCGTGAGCGAGCTGCTGCGGGTGTCCCCCGTCGCGGATGACCTGGCCCGCCGATTCCAGGAGGCCGGGTTCACACTTGCCCTGGTCGGCGGCTCGGTCCGGGACGCACTGCTCGGCCGGCTCGGCAACGACCTGGACTTCACCACCGACGCACGCCCCGAGGACGTCCTGAAGATCGTCCGGCCGTGGGCGGACGCGCTCTGGGAGGTCGGGATCGCCTTCGGCACGGTCGGCTGCAAGAAGGACTCGTTCGACATCGAGGTCACGACCTACCGCTCCGAGGCGTACGACCGCACCTCCCGCAAGCCCGAGGTGTCCTACGGCGACTCCATCGAGGACGACCTGGTGCGCCGGGACTTCACAGTGAACGCGATGGCGGTCTTCCTGCCGCAGAAGGAGTTCGTCGACCCGCACAACGGCCTGGAGGACCTGGCCGCCCGTGTGCTGCGGACGCCGGGTGCGCCGGAGGACTCGTTCTCGGACGATCCGCTGCGGATGATGCGGGCGGCCCGGTTCGCCGCCCAGCTGGACTTCGAGGTCGCGCCCGAGGTCGTCGCCGCGATGAAGGCGATGTCCGACCGCATCGACATCGTCTCCGCGGAGCGGGTCCGGGACGAGCTGAACAAGCTGATCCTCGCGCCGCACCCGCGCAAGGGACTGCGGCTGCTCGTCGACTCCGGCCTCGCGGACCGGATCCTGCCCGAGCTGCCCGCGCTGCGCCTGGAAAGTGACGAGCATCACCGTCACAAGGACGTCTACGAACACTCGCTCACGGTGCTGGAGCAGGCGATCGACCTCGAAGAGGACGGTCCCGATCTGGTGCTGCGCCTGTCGGCCCTGCTGCACGACATCGGCAAGCCGCGGACGCGCCGCTTCGAGAAGGACGGCCGGGTCTCCTTCCACCACCACGAGGTGGTGGGCGCGAAGATGACCAAGAAGCGGATGACCGCGCTGAAGTACTCCAACGACATGATCAAGGACGTCTCGCGGCTGGTGGAGCTACATCTGCGCTTCCACGGCTACGGGACGGGCGAATGGACCGACTCGGCGGTCCGCCGCTATGTCCGGGACGCCGGGCCGCAGCTGGAGCGGCTGCACAAGCTGACGCGTTCGGACTGCACGACCCGTAACAAGCGCAAGGCCGGTGCGCTGTCCCGCGCCTACGACGGGCTGGAGGAGCGCATCGCGCGGCTGCAGGAGCAGGAAGAGCTCGATGCGATCCGTCCGGACCTGGACGGCAACGACATCATGGAGATCCTGGGTCTGCAGCCGGGGCCCGAGGTCGGCAGGGCATACAAGCAGATGCTGGAGTTCCGGCTGGAGCACGGGCCCATGGAGCGCGATGCGGCGATCGCGGCGCTGAAGGACTGGTGGGCTACACAGCAGGGCTGATGTTTCACGTGAAACGGCCCGGCGGTGGGCCGATGCGATGTTTCACGTGAAACGAGGCGGACGGTGGCCCGCTGCCATGTTTCACGTGAAACGTGGCGTAGACGACTGGGGCGGTGTTTCACGTGAAACACCGCCCCAGAGCCGTCTTCAGGAGACGGAGTGCGCTACTTCGTGGGGGTCAGGCAGAGCACCATGGCGGTGTCGGCCCGCCGACGGCGGTGCACCGTCTTGATGTAGGCGTCCTCACCGGCGGAGCACACGGTCGGGTCCGAGGTGCCGTCGTGCACCTTGGACACCTTGTACTGGGCCTCCCCGCTGCTGCAGTCGACCACGGCGAGCCCGTCGTCGAGCGAACTGCTGGACTTCTTCACGCAGTCGCCGGCCTCGGCGTTGCTGGCGTCGTCCCGGCTGGTGAACCAGAAGAACGCGAAGGCCACCAGGACGAAGACGATCCCGATGCCCCGAAGAATCGACTTGGCGGAACGGGTCTTGCCGGGGCGGGGCGGCGGTATGGGTGCGCCGGGCTGGACGTAGGGCTGCTGCGGCTGTGCCGGGTACCCGGGCTGAGGCTGTCCATAGGGCGCCTGCGGCTGCTGGGGATAGGCGTACCCGCCCTGAGGCTGGCCGTACGGGGCCTGGGGAGCCGGTGGTGCCTGCGGATACGGGTTCTGGCCGTAAGGCTGCTGCCCGTACGGCGCCTGGCCGTATGGATTGGGCCCCGGCGGCGGCATGGTCATGGAACTCCCCCGATTTTGTTGTGTACAGGCTTGTGTGGGACGCCCGTAAGGTACCGGGTCCCGGCGCACCGCCGCAGGCACGGTTCCCTGCGGGCCGGGGAGGGCGGTGCCTAACTGTGCCGAAAGCGGGCCATCGCCGCGGCGACCAGGGCGTAGAGGACCGTCACCATCCCGATGAGTGCGGCCGATCTGCCGTCCGGCGGCAGCATGAGGGCCGCGACCGCGGCGGCGCCGACGAAGGCGACGTTGAAGAGCACGTCGTACAGGGCGAAGATGCGCCCGCGGAAGGCGTCGTCGACCGAGGACTGGACGACCGTGTCCGTGGAAATCTTCGTGCCCTGGGTGCCGAGACCGAGCACGAACGCGGCGGCCAGCATCGGCCCAGGGGTGAAGAAGAGGCCCAACGCCGGCACCAGCACCGCACCCCCGAGGGCACAGCAGGCGATCCAGCCGAACGCGGTGAGCCGTCCCACCGCCCAGGGAGTGACGAGGGCGGCGGTGAAGAATCCCGCCCCCGACACCACGACGGCGATGCCGAGCAGCGCCAGTCCCTCGGACTCGGTGTCCGACCAGGAATACCGGCACAGCATCAGCACCATGACCGTCAGCGCCCCGTAGCAGAAGCGGACCAGGGTCATCGCGGCCAGGGCCCGGGCCGGCACACGCCGCTGGGCGAGATGGCGCAGGCCCGCCGCAAGGCCGCGCACGGTGCTCAACAGGGCCTCGCCCAGGCCCGGTTGGAGCTGCACCGGGTCGGGGCCCAGCAACTGCGGCGTCATACGTAGGGCGGTGAGCGCCGAAAGGAAATAGAAGGCCGCGGCGAGCAGCACGACGTACGCATCCACGTCGGGGCCGGCCAGCCGGACCGCGAAGGCCAGCCCGCCGCCGGCCGTCGCGGCGAGCGTACCGGCCGTCGGGGCGAGCGAGTTGGCCATGACCAGTTGCTGTTCACCGTCGACCACGCGGGGCAGCGCGGCCGAGAGCCCGGCCAGGACGAAGCGGTTGACCGCCGTCACCGACAGGGCCGAGGCGTAGAAGAGCCAGTCGGGGACCTTCGACACGATCAGCGCTGCGGTGGCCATGGCGAGCAGCGTCCGCAGCAGGTTCCCGTACAGCAGGACCTGACGGCGTCGCCAGCGGTCGAGCAGCACACCGGTGAACGGCCCGAGGAGCGAGTACGGGAGCAGCAGGATGGCCATGGCGGAGGCGATGGCCGCCGGCGAGGCCTGCTTCTCCGGTGAGAAGACGACGTAGGTGGCGAGTGCGACCTGGTACACGCCGTCGGCCGCTTGGGAGAGCAGCCGTGCGGCGAGCAGCGAGCGGAAGTCGCGTAGCCGGAGTAATACGCGGAGGGCGCGCACAGCATGCATGAGGCACAGCCTCACACAGCCCGCAGGCCCCCGGGTGGAATACCCGGGGCCTGCGAACGGCGGTTGCGACCGGCGCCTCAGCGCTCGACCTCACCCTTGATGAACTTCTCGACGTTCTCGCGGGCCTCGTCGTCGAAGTACTGGACCGGCGGGGACTTCATGAAGTACGAGGAGGCGGAGAGGATCGGGCCGCCGATGCCGCGGTCCTTGGCGATCTTCGCGGCACGCAGCGCGTCGATGATGACGCCCGCGGAGTTCGGGGAGTCCCAGACCTCGAGCTTGTACTCCAGGTTGAGCGGAACGTCGCCGAAGGCGCGGCCTTCGAGACGGACGTAGGCCCACTTGCGGTCGTCCAGCCAGGCCACGAAGTCCGAGGGGCCGATGTGGACGTTGTCCTCGCCCATTTCGCGGTCGCGGATCTGGGAGGTGACGGCCTGGGTCTTGGAGATCTTCTTGGACTCCAGCCGCTCCCGCTCCAGCATGTTCTTGAAGTCCATGTTGCCGCCGACGTTCAGCTGCATCGTGCGGTCCAGGATGACGCCCCGGTCCTCGAAGAGCTTGGCCATCACACGGTGCGTGATGGTGGCGCCGACCTGCGACTTGATGTCGTCACCGACGATCGGGACACCGGCCTCGGTGAACTTGTCAGCCCACTCCTTGGTGCCGGCGATGAAGACCGGGAGGGCGTTGACGAAGGCGACCTTGGCGTCGATGGCGCACTGGGCGTAGTACTTCGCGGCGTCCTCGGAGCCCACCGGGAGGTAGCAGACCAGCACGTCCGCCTGGGTGTCCTTGAGGACCTGGACGATGTCCACCGGAGCCTCGGCGGACTCCTCGATGGTCTGGCGGTAGTACTTGCCCAGGCCGTCGAGGGTGTGGCCGCGCTGGACCTGCACGCCGGCGTTCGGCACGTCGCAGATCTTGATGGTGTTGTTCTCGCTCGCGCCGATGGCGTCCGCGAGGTCGAGGCCGACCTTCTTGGCGTCGACGTCGAAGGCGGCCACGAACTCGATGTCACGTACGTGGTAGTCGCCGAACTGCACGTGCATGAGGCCGGGCACGCGGCTGTCCGGGTCGGCGTCCTTGTAGTACTCGACGCCTTGTACCAGCGAGGCGGCGCAGTTGCCCACGCCGACGATGGCTACGCGAACCGAACCCATTCCGGTTGCTCCCTGTGTTCTCGATGAGGCACTGCACCGCAGTGCCTCATGTGGTGGTGTCATCGGACGGATCCGGCCGGGATCCACCCCGGTGCCGGGGCAGGCCGCCCGCATCTCCTGACTGGTTCTTCTTGTTCTGCGCTGCGGGGTCCGGTGCGCGCTGGTCGCGCCCGGCACGCTCACTCTCGATCAGTCCGTTCAGCCAACGGACCTCACGCTCCACGGACTCCATGCCGTGGCGTTGCAGCTCGAGGGTGTAGTCGTCCAGCCGCTCGTGGGACCGGGCCAAGGACGTCCGCATCTTTTCGAGGCGTTCCTCCAGCCGGCTGCGGCGGCCTTCCAGCACACGCATCCGTACGTCCCGCGACGTCTGGCCGAAAAATGCGAAGCGGACGCCGAAGTGCTCGTCCTCCCACGCATCCGGACCGGAGTGGGCGAGCAGTTCTTCGAAGTGTTCTTTGCCCTCTGCGGTCAATCGGTAGACGATCTTGGCCCGCCGCCCGGTCAGCGCCGCGGCGGGAACACCCTCCGCGCCACCGTCCGTCTCTTCGGTGAGCCAGCCGTTCGCGACCAGCGCCTTGAGGCAGGGGTAGAGGGTGCCATAGCTGAACGCACGGAACACCCCGAGCGACGTATTGAGCCGTTTACGCAGCTCATAGCCGTGCATCGGGGATTCACGGAGCAGGCCGAGGACGGCGAACTCAAGGATGCCGGAACGTCTGCTCATCCTCCGCCTCCTCGGCCCGGTGCGTTCTTTATGCCGTCCTGATGTATCGACTCGATACATCCAGACGATAGAACGGGCCCTGGGGCGGAACAAGAGGGGGGACGGTGAACGGCGTCACATCACTGATTCGTGCCATCCAACCTGACTGATTTGGAGTGAATTTCAACACTGGGCAGGTTTTGGCCGTGCGTAGTCTGTGCGGCATGCAGACTGCCGGGAACCGCGGGCCGATATCAGACGTCCCCGTCCTCGGTGTAGTGCGGCTCGCGCCTCAGGGACGGGCCGCGCATCGGGGGGACCTGAAGACAACTGCCGCCTTCAGGCGACGAGATAGCGCGCCTGCCCGAGGAGTATCCGTTCCATGAGCGAGCACCGTCGCAAACCGCCACAGCCGCAGAGTGGCGGACGTGCCGCGGCCCGACGCGCCGCACAGCAGTCAGGGGCAGGGCGTCGTGCCGCCCCTCCGCATGGCTCCGCTGCCGGCCCCACGCCCCCTTCCGGCCCGCCCGGGCAGGACCCGAGGCCGGGCGGGCGTGCCGAAGCCCGCAGGGCCGCCCAGCGCGGCGGCCGCCGACGGGCGCCCGACACTGCCGCGATGGGTGCCGGTGGCGGTGGTCGCGGAGGCCGTCGTGGCGGTGGCGGCGGTGGCCCCGAGGGCGGTCGCGGCCGCGGTCGGGACGGCGGCGGCCCGCCTGCCAAGAAGCGGTTCATCGACTATCCGCGTGCCAACAAGATCGGCTGGCGGCGGTTCGTCCCGTCCTGGAAACAGGTCGCCAGTCTGTGTGTGGGCTTCCTGGGCCTGATCGTCGGCGCGGCTGGTGTGGCGCTGGCGATGGTCCATGTGCCGGATGAGAGCAAAGCGGCCCAGTCGCAGAACAACGTCTATCTCTGGGCCAACGGCAAGGTCATGGCCCGCGACGGTGAGACGAACCGTCAGAACGTGACGATAGACGAGATCCCGAAATCGATGCAGGATGCCGCGATTTCGGCGGAGAACGCGTCCTTCCGGACGGACTCCGGTGTCGACCCGATGGGTATCGCCCGCGCCGTGCTGAACATGGCCAGGGGTGGTGAGACCCAGGGTGGCTCGACCATTACGCAGCAGTACGTGAAGAACGCGATGCTGAGCCAGGAGCAGACCCTTGACCGCAAGTTCAAGGAGCTGTTCATCGCGATCAAGGTCGGCTGGAAGATGGGCAAGCCCCAGATCCTGCAGGGCTACCTGAACACCAGCTACTACGGCCGCGGCGCGTACGGAATCCAGGCGGCGGCGCAGGCGTACTACGGCAAGGACGCGAAGAAGCTGACGCCGGACGAGGGGGCGTTCCTCGCGGCCGTCCTCAAGGGCGCCAACCTCTACGACCCGGCGGGCGGCACCGGGCCGGGGGCGACGGCGGCGGAGAACACCAAGCGCGTCAAGGCCCGCTGGTCGTGGATCCTGGACCGCGAGGTGGCCAACGGCCTCATGCCCAAGACAGAGCGGGCCAAGTACACGATGGACCGGTTCCCGAAGCCCATTCGGCCGAAGCCGGTGGCCAGCAAGACCGGTCAGATCGGCTATCTGATGGACGTCGCCAAGAAGTACGTCCTGAGGCACGCGGACATCCCCGAGGCCCGGTTCGACAAGGGCGGCTACACGATCCGGACGACCTTCGACGAGAAGAAGACCCGGGAGCTGGAGGCCGCGGTCAAGAAGGTCGACAAGCGCTACATCGACCCGAAGAAGCGGGAGAAGGACAAGTTCGTCCAGTTCGGTGGCGCATCCGTGGTGCCGGGAGACGGCAAGATCGTCGCCCTGTACGGCGGTGAGGGCTACGACAAGGGTCACTTCAGCAACAACGCCGACACCTTCGGTGTGCCGGTCGGCTCGACCTGGAAGCCGTTCGTGCTCGCGGCGTCGATGAAGTACGGCGTCCCCAAGACCCGGCCCGAGGGGCTCTCGCCGGACAGCCTCTACAACGGCAACGATCACCTCAAGGTGAAGGACGCACAAGGCAACTTTGTCCTGAAGAGGGACAACTCGCCCTTCTACCAGGAGAACGAGAGCAACCATCCCTGGGGCTACATCTCGCTGGTCAAGGCGATGGAACAGTCCGTCAACACACCCTTCGTCCAGCTGGGCATGGACGTCGGTATGGACAAGGTCCGGGACATGGCGCGGGCCTGTGGCATCTCGGATGCCAGCTTCGACAAGCACCTCAACCCGTCGTTCGCGCTGGGCACCTCCACGCCGAGTGCGATCCGCATGGCCGATGCCTATGCGACGTTCGCCGAGTCGGGCACCAAGGTGGAGCCGTACTCGGTGACCAAGGTGACCTCGCAGGGCATTGACGTGCCGGGCTTCGAGAAGCCCAAGCAGGAGACGGCGATGGACTCCAACATCGCCAACAACGTCACCAAGGTCCTGAAGAACGTCATTCAGAACGGCACGGGTAAGGCAGCCCGCCGACTGAACATGCCGGCCGCCGGCAAGACCGGTACCACCGACGAGAACAAGTCGGCCTGGTTCGTCGGCTACACCAAGCAACTCTCGACGGCCATCACGATGTTCCGTGAGGACGCCCAGAACCCGCGTCAGCTGTCCATGAACGGTGTCGGCGGCTTCGACTCGATCCACGGTGGCGCGCTGCCCACCGAGGTGTGGACCGAGTACATGCTGCAGGCGATGAACGGTGTCACCCCGGAGGACTTCCCCCCGGCGACACCCATCGGGCAGAAGGCGGACGAGGCGGGGATGCCGGCCCCGACGCCGACGCCCACGCCGTCCGACACCCCGTCGGCGACCCCGTCGGACAAGCCCACCGAGTCCGCTCCCCCGAGCGACAGCCCGAGCCCGTCGCCGACCGACACCTGCTCGCCGTTCGACCCCACCTGCAGGAACACCGGCGGTAACGCCAACGGTGGCGGAAAGGGCGGCGGCACCGGCGGACCCGGCGGCAGTACCGGAGGCACGACTCCGACACCGGATCCCACGGATGCCAACGGAGGCGGCGGCATCTTCGGCGGCCCCCAAGGCTGACCCCGCGACCGTTTCACGTGAAACAGCGCGATGTTTCACGTGAAACGGAGGTGCTGACGAAGCCCCTGCCCGGCTCGACCGGGCGGGGGCTTCGCCATGTTCTGCCCCTGCTCGTACGGCAGGATGGGCCCATGACGAGCGTGCGACAGGACGAGCCGGTGCGGCCGACGAAGCGGGACGAGGTGGCGGCGGCCGGCAGCGAGCTGATCGGAGGGCCTATCGGCCGGCACGCACTGCTCGGCACGAACTGGCTGACGCCGGTACGCGTCATCGCGCTGGTCGCGATCGGGATGTTCGCGCTCGGCATGGTGCAGAAGCTGCCCTGCTACAACGGCGGCTGGTTCTTCGGCGCCACGAGCCAGTACACCCATGCCTGCTACTCCGACATCCCCCACCTCTACGCCGGCCGTGGCTTCGCCGACGGGCTGATCCCGTACTTCGACCGGCTGCCCGGCGACATGGAGTATCTGGAATACCCCGTGCTGACAGGTGTCTTCATGGAGGTCGCCTCCTGGATGACGCCGCACGGCGGGGACCTTCAGTTCCGTGAGCAGATCTACTGGCTGGTCAACGCCGGGATACTGATGATCTGCGCCGCCGTCATCGCGGTGTGCGTGACACGTACCCACCGGCGGCGTCCCTGGGACGGACTGCTGGTGGCGCTGGCGCCCGCCTTCGCGCTCACCGCCACCATCAACTGGGACCTGCTGGCGATCGCCCTGACGGCCGCCGGGATGCTGATGTGGTCCCGCAGCCGCCCGCTGGCCGCCGGTGTCCTGATCGGTCTGGCGACCGCGGCGAAGCTGTACCCCGTGCTCCTGCTGGGGCCGCTGCTGGTGCTGTGCTGGCGGGCGGGCGCCTGGCGCGCGTACGGCAAGGCGGTGGCGGGCGCCGTGGCGTCATGGCTGGTGGTGAACCTGCCGGTGATGATCACGCACGATGCGACCGGCTTCCACATCCGCGAGGGCTGGGCGAAGTTCTACGTCTTCAGCCAGCAGCGACCCATCGACTTCGGTTCCGTCTGGTTGCTGATCTCCCAGCGCACCGGGGCCCCGCTGGAGAACGCCAACACCTACGCCACGCTGCTGATGATCCTGGGCTGCGGCGCCATCGGCCTGTTGACGCTCTACGCGCCGCGCCGGCCGCGCTTCGCCCAGCTCGCCTTCCTCGTCGTGGCGCTGTTCATCCTCACCAACAAGGTCTACTCCCCGCAGTACGTCCTCTGGCTGACCCCGCTGGCCGTGCTGGCCCGGCCGCGCTGGCGCGACTTCCTGGTCTGGCAGGCCTGCGAGGTCATGTACTTCCTCGGGATCTGGATGTACCTCGCGTACACCGGCAACGGCGACAAGCACCAGGGGCTGCCGCCGGAGGGCTACCAGCTGGCCATCGCGCTGCACCTCCTGGGCACCCTCTACCTGTGCGCCCTGGTCGTCCGGGACATCCTGATGCCGGAGCGCGACGTGGTCCGCAGGGACGGTGACGACGACCCGTCGGGCGGTGTCCTGGACCGCAGCCCCGATGTGTTCGTGCTCGGGCGGGCGTACCACCCGCCGCGCCATGCGGTGCACTTCGAGAAGGTGCCACCGGTGCGCTGGGGTGTGGCCCGCGACTGAACCGGCCGGCCGCATGCGACGGGCCCGGGGCCGCAGAGGTGATCTGCGGCCCCGGGCCCGTTCTCTTCGTCCGAGGCGCCCGCGTACGGCTCAGCGGTCCACGAGGCGGTCGTACTGCGTGGTGGTGTGCCGCAGATGGGCCACCAGCTCCTCGCCGACCTGCGGCTGCGGCGCGTCGGCCGGCACGAACAGGATCGAGACCTGCATGTGCGGCGGCTCGGCGAACCACCGCTGCTTGCCGGCCCAGAGGTACGGCGCGAGGTTGCGGTTGACGGTCGCCAGGCCGGCCCGGGCGACTCCCTTGGCGCGCGGCATCACGCCGTGCAGCGCCTTGGGCGCTTCCAGTCCGACGCCGTGCGAGGTGCCGCCGGCCACCACGACCAGGTAGCCGTCGGAGGCCGCCTTCTGCTGGCGATAGCCGAAGCGCTCGCCCTTGGCGACCCGGGTGACGTCCAGCACCGAGCCGCGGTACTCGGTGGCGTCGTGGTCGCCGAGCCAGAGCCGGGTCCCGATCCGGGCGCGGAACCGGGTCTGCGGGAACTGCTGCTGGAGGCGGGCGAGTTCATCGGCCTTGAGATGGCTGACGAACATGGTGTGCAGCGGGAGGCGGGCGGCCCGCAGCCGGTCCATCCAGCCGATGACCTCGTCGACGGCGTCGGACCCGTCGGCGCGGTCCAGCGGCAGGTGGATCGCGAAGCCTTCGAGCCGGACGTCCTCGATGGCCGTGGCCAGCTTCGGCAGGTCCTCCGGCCGGACGCCGTGCCGCTTCATGCTGCTCATGACCTCGATCACGACCCGGGCGCCGACCAGCCCGCCCACGCCCTCGACCGAGGAGACCGAGCGGATCGCCCGGTCGGGCAGCGGCACCGGCTCCTCGCCGTGCCGGAACGGCGTCAGGACGAGCAGGTCCCCACTGAAGTAGTCCTTGATGTGGGCCGCTTCGTAGGTCGTCCCGACCGCGAGAATGTCGGCACCCAGGCGGGTGGCCTCCTCGGCGAGCCGCTCATGGCCGAAGCCGTAACCGTTGCCTTTGCAGACCGGGACCAGCCCGGGGAACTGCTGGAGAACGCTCTGCTGATGCGCCCGCCAGCGCGCGGTGTCGACGTAGAGGGTGAGCGCCATGGCCGGGCCCGGAACCTTTCTCGTGGCTGGGGTGTGTCAGGAGTACGGACGGTGCGGTGGAGCGGTCAGCGGCGCGACATGTAGATGTCGAGCGCCTTGTGCAGCAGCTTGTTGAGCGGGAAGTCCCACTCACCGAGGTACTCAGCTGCCTGCCCGCCCGTGCCGACCTTGAACTGGATCAGGCCGAAGAGGTGGTCGTTCTCGTCCAGCGAGTCGCTGATGCCGCGCAGGTCGTAGACCGTGGCGCCGAGCGCGTAGGAGTCCTGCAGCATCTTCCACTGCATGGCGTTGGAGGGCCGGACCTCGCGGCCGATGTTGTCCGAGGCGCCGTAGGAGTACCAGACGTGCCCGCCGACGACGAGCATGGTCGCCGCGGAGAGGTTCACGCCGTTGTGGCGGGCGAAGTACAGCTTCATGCGGTTGGGGTCCTCGGAGTTGAGGGCCGTCCACATGCGCTGGAAGTAGCCGAGCGGCCGCGGGCGGAAACGGTCGCGCTCCGCGGTGATCTCGTAGAGCCGCTGCCATTCGGCCAGGTCGTCGTAGCCGCCCTGGACGACCTCGACGCCGGCCTTCTCGGCCTTCTTGATGTTGCGGCGCCACAGCTGGTTGAAGCCCTTGTGGACCTCCTCCAGCGAGCGGTCGGCCAGCGGCACCTGGAAGACGTAGCGGGGCTGGACGTCACCGAAGCCGGCGCCGCCGTCCTCGCCCTGCTGCCAGCCCATGCGCCGCAGCCGGTCGGCCACCTCGAAGGCGCGCGGTTCGATGTGCGTCGCCTCGACGTCGCGGAGCCGCTTGACGTCCGGGTTCTGGATGCCCGACTTGATCGCGGCGGCGTCCCAGCGGCGGATGATCACCGGCGGGCCCATCTTCACGGAGAAGGCGCCCTGCTGCTTGAGGTGGCTGAGCATGGGCTGCAGCCAGTCCTCCAGATTCGGCGCGTACCAGTTGATGACCGGCCCCTCGGGCAGGTACGCGAGGTAGCGCTTGATCTTGGGCAGCTGGCGGTAGAGCACCAAACCAGCGCCGACCAGCTCACCGCTCGCGTCGAACCAGCCCAGGCTCTCCGAACGCCATTCGGCCTTCACATCCGCCCAGGCCGGAACCTGCATGTGGCTCGCCGCGGGCAGGCTCTGGATGTATGCCAGATGCTGCTCTCGACTGATGGTCCTCAGGGTCAGGCTCATGCGGGGCGCTCCTCGGCAGGTGTGTCCCCTTGTTCGGGGCTCCGGCTCTCGCGCCGAAGCCTACTGTGGCCGGGGAGCGCCCCGTCTGGGCCATACGCGCCGGGGCCCCGTATGCCGCAGTGGCACCGGGGCCGGGCGGCTATCCGATGAGGCCTCCGAAGAGGCCGCCGTGCGCCATGCCGAGGTAGAAGCCGAAGCCTGAGGCTCCGAGACCGATGATCAACAGGAAGCGCTCACCCGTCGTCGACGAGATGAACTGACCCCACAGGCCGGTGCCGATTCCGACCAGGCCAACCCAGGAACTGACCAGATACAGACTGGGAGAGAGAGTGGTGAAGGCGGCGATCGCGCCGAGCACCACGGTGACAAGGGCGAAGGTGTTCTCTACGGGATGGTCCTTGCCGTCGCTGTTGAGGAGCGAGAGCAGACTGTGCTGGATCCTGGCTGCCTGTGCCATGCGGCACCTCCGATGACAGGGGCGGCGCACTGTAACGCCGCTCACACCCGTTGTGTTCCAGATTGGGGGGTGTACCGGGCGGATTTCAACCGGAAGACTTCAGGCAGGTACTGTGTACCGTCTGCGCCCATGTCTGTCCGATGACCGGCCCGGCTCGGCGCGGAACGCATATGACCCTCCTGCCACGGAACGACCGTGGCCGCTGAGTCCAAAGGAGGTGGGTTCACCATGCGTCACTACGAGGTGATGGTCATCCTCGACCCCGATCTCGAGGAGCGCGCTGTCTCCCCGCTGATCGAGAACTTCCTCTCCGTCGTCCGTGAGGGCAACGGAAAGGTCGAGAAGGTCGACACCTGGGGCCGTCGTCGTCTCTCGTACGAGATCAAGAAGAAGCCCGAGGGCATCTACTCGGTCATCGACCTGCAGGCCGAGCCTGCGGTCGTCAAGGAGCTCGACCGTCAGATGAACCTGAACGAGTCGGTCCTCCGGACCAAGGTTCTCCGTCCCGAGACCCACTGAACGCGTCAGCGTCCAGCGGTAACCGGGTCCGAGTAGCAGCAACACCAGCAGCCAGCAGCACACCCGCCGAGAGGTTCCCCTAATGGCAGGCGAGACCGTCATCACGGTTGTCGGCAATCTTGTCGACGACCCCGAGCTGCGCTTCACCCCGTCCGGTGCGGCGGTCGCGAAGTTCCGCGTCGCGTCCACTCCCCGCACCTTCGACCGTCAGACCAATGAGTGGAAGGACGGCGAGAGCCTGTTCCTGACCTGCTCGGTGTGGCGCCAGGCGGCCGAGAACGTCGCCGAGTCCCTTACGCGGGGTACCCGCGTGGTCGTCCAGGGCCGCCTCAAGCAGCGGTCGTACGAGGACCGCGAGGGCGTGAAGCGCACGGTCTACGAGCTCGACGTCGAGGAAGTGGGCGCGAGCCTCAAGAACGCCACGGCCAAGATCACCAAGACCAGCGGTCGCGGTGGCCAGGGCGGCGGCTTCGGTGGCGGTCAGGGCGGTGGCCAGGGTGGCGGCGGCTGGGGCGGTGGCCCCGGCGGCGGCCAGCAGGGCGGCGGCGCTCCCGCCGACGACCCGTGGGCGACCGGCGGACCTTCTGGCGGCGGCCAGCAGGGTGGCGGCGGCGGTGGCTGGGGCGGCGGCTCCGGCGGTGGCTACTCGGACGAGCCGCCCTTCTAAGTCCGTATCGGCTCGGCACTGCGTTGTTTCACGTGAAACAGCGCCGTGAAACGGGCGACGGCCTTGAGGGCGTCAGCACAAACTTCTTGAACTCACTGGAGAGAGACAATGGCGAAGCCGCCTGCTCGCAAGCCTAAGAAGAAGGTTTGCGTGTTCTGCAAGGAGAAGATCTCCTACGTCGACTACAAGGACACGAACCTGCTGCGGAAGTTCATCTCCGACCGCGGCAAGATCCGTGCCCGTCGAGTGACCGGCAACTGCACGCAGCACCAGCGTGACGTCGCCACGGCCGTGAAGAACAGCCGTGAGATGGCGCTGCTGCCCTACACGTCCACCGCGCGATAAGGGAAGGGTGACCGACAAATGAAGATCATCCTCACCCACGAGGTCTCCGGCCTCGGCACCGCCGGTGACGTCGTTGACGTCAAGGACGGGTACGCCCGTAACTACCTGGTTCCGCGTGGTTTCGCGATCCGCTGGACCAAGGGTGGCGAGAAGGACGTCGCGCAGATCCGCCGCGGTCGCAAGATCCGCGAGATCGCGACGATCGAGCAGGCCAACGAGGTCAAGGGCCAGCTCGAGGGCGTCAACGTGAAGCTGGCCGTGCGTGCCGGCGACGCGGGCCGCCTGTTCGGTTCCGTCACCCCGGCCGACGTCGCTGCGGCGATCAAGGCTGCCGGTGGTCCGGACGTCGACAAGCGCCGCGTCGAGCTGGGCTCGCCGATCAAGACCCTGGGCGCGCACCAGGTCTCCGTGCGTCTGCACGCCGAGGTCGTCGCGAAGCTGGGCGTCGAGGTCGTCGCCGCGTAATCGCAGCACCGAGCCGAAGGGCCGCACCCCGTCCTGGGGTGCGGCCCTTCGCCGTGCCGGTCCGCGGTCGCCGTGGCCGACGACGGGCGGGCTCAGTCGTCGTCCTGGGCCCGCCGGTAGAGCGCGGCGATGTCGTCGTCGAAGTACGCCGCGTACGAGACGTCGTCCTGGTCGCCGCCGCCTTCGTGGCCGCCGAGGACACCGATGACCGTGCCGGTGTGGCTCTTGGGGTCGTAGTCGGCCAGCCAGGGGCTTCCGCTCGTACCGCCTTCGAAGTCGGTGCACTGGATGCGCATCTGGGTGTCGCTGTACTTCGTGGTGCGGTTCTGGCAGGAGATCGGGGTGTCGCGGCTGGTGGGATAGCCGGTGATCTTGACTTCGTTGTCGAAGCCGCGGTCGATGCCGAGGGTATTGCCGCCCAGGACATCCTGGATGTTCTTGCCGTCCTTCTTGTCCAGGATGAGGAAGGCGACGTCGAGGTCCTCGTCCTGCGACTTGGCCCAGCGGTCGTCGAGGATCACCTTGTTGACCTTCCACAGGCCGGTGGGCTCGTCGCCGTCGCGGTAGTCGGGGGCGAAGACGAGGTCGTCGACCGTGCTTCCGGCCTCGGCGTCGAAGGCGCAGTGCGCGGCCGTGATCAGCATGTTCCGGCCCGGGCTCTGCACCACGCTCGCGGTACAGAAGTGGTCGCCGGAGTCGTTCTTCTCGAAGACCACACCGACCCGGGCGTTCTGCTCGGTCCGGCGCGGGGTGTAGGCGTTGCCGTCATCGGCCGGTGCGGTCGCGGCGGGATCCTGGTCCTGCGGGTCCTGGCCGGACTCGCCGGACTTGCCGAAGCTGCTCCGCCCGCTGGCTCTGGTGCTGGTGTCCGACTCGTCCGAGGCGTATCCCGCCACGGCAGCTGCCATGACGAGGACGAACGTCATGGGCAGCAAGGACTTCCTGGCAAGCGGGCGCACCCCGTCATTATTGACAAGCGCGGAGTGTTGCGGGAGATGTCTCAGCGAGAGGCTCCGGTCACAATCCACCGGCCGGACCGGGTGCGCAGCAAGAGCGTGACCATGCGGACGGTCATCATCAGGGCCATGGTCCACCACAAGGTGACCAGGCCGCCGCCGAAGGCGGGCACGGCGAGCGCGGCCGGAGCGAACAGGGCCAGCGTCAGGACCATCGCCCAGGCGAGATACGGACCGTCCCCCGCGCCCATCAGGACGCCGTCGAGGATGAAGACGACGCCGGAGACCGGCTGGGTCACGGCCACCACCAGGAGCGTGGTGAGCAGCGGGTCCCGTACGGCGGGGTCGGAGGTGAACATCGGGATGAACAGTGGTCGGGAGAGCACGACCAGGAGCCCGAGGACCAGGCCGGCGGCGATGCCCCACTGCACCATGCGGCGGCAGGCGGCCCGGGCGCCGGCCCGGTCCCCGGCGCCGAGGTGGCGGCCTATGATGGCCTGCCCGGCGATGGCTATCGCGTCCAGCGCGAAGGCCAGCAGGTTCCACAGCGTGATCACGACCTGATGGGCGGCGACCTCGGCGTCGCCCAGCCGGGCGGCGATGGCGGTGGCGATCATCAGCACCGCGCGCAGCGACAGCGTACGGACCAGCAGCGGGACGCCGGCCTGGGCGGAGGCGCGGATGCCCGCCGCGTCGGGGCGCAGCGAGGCGCCGTGCCGGCGCGCGCCGCGGACGACGACGGTGAGGTAGACGGCGGCCATGCCGCACTGGGCGATGACGGTGCCCCAGGCGGAGCCGGCGATGCCGAGGCCGGCGCCGTAGACCAGTCCGACGTTGAGGGCGGCGTTGGCGGAGAAGCCGCCGATGGCGACGTAGAGCGGGGTCCGGGTGTCCTGGAGGCCGCGGAGCAGGCCGGTGGCGGCCAGCACCATGAGCATCGCGGGGATGCCGAGTGCGCTGATGCGCAGGTAGGTCGTGGCGTACGGCGCGGCGGTGCCGGACGCGCCGAAGGCTTCCACCAGCCAAGGAGCGGTGGGCAGCACCGCGGCGATGACCGCGGCGCCGAGCAGCAGGGCGAGCCAGATGCCGTCCATGCCCTGGCGGATGGCGGCGGGCAGGTCGCCGGCGCCGACCCGGCGGGCGACCGCGGCGGTGGTGGCGTAGGCGAGGAAGACGAAGACGGAGACGGCGGTGGTGAGCAGGCCCGCGGCGATGCCGAGGCCGGCCAGCTGGGAGGTGCCGAGGTGGCCGATGACGGCGCTGTCGACCATGACGAAGAGGGGTTCCGCGACCAGGGAGCCGAAGGCGGGCACGGCAAGGGCGATGATCTCGCGGTCGTGGCGGCGGGCGTTGCGCCGCGGGGTCGCGGGAGCCTGTGTCATGCACTCAATCTAATCTTCCACAGGTAAGAGATGCAAACCCTTTGCACTCCTTACTTTGTGTGGTCCGGCGCCGTCTTCTCCGTGCCATTTGCCGCGATCTTGAACAGGTGGTGGAAGTTTTTCTCCCCCACAGCCTATGGATGAGGAAACCGCAGGTCAGAGCGGTGTGGACGGGGTGATTGTGTGCTTGTCCACAGAAGTTTCCCCCGCCCCGTGCACAGGATCCGGGGAGTTCTCCACAGCTGGGGGCCAGTCATCCACACGGCCTGTGGATAACCAGATTGGCGGACGGTGCCCACGGGCCTACCGTGGTCCGGCGCCCGCCGCCCGTTCCGGCCTGAGACCACGTCCGAACTCGACGCGCCGTAACCGGAGTCGGGCGTCTCGATTGTCAGAGCTGTGCCGTAAGAAGGAAGCGCACAGCAAGGTCCGCGTCGCGGACGGGAGGAGGTGCCGGGGTGAGCATTCCCGAGCCCATGGAGGACCCCTGGGCGGGCTCCGGCCCCAGCGACCTGCTGCCGGCCGCCCGGTCCCGGCGGCCCGACGGCAAGGGCCGCGGCCGCGGTGACCGGCCGGACCGCGAGGACGACGGCGGCTCCTGGCCCGGCGGCTTCGAGCGGGTCCCGCCGCAGGACCTGGACGCCGAGCAGTCCGTGCTCGGCGGCATGCTGCTGTCCAAGGACGCCATCGCGGACGTCGTCGAGGTCCTCAAGGGCGAGGACTTCTACCGCCCCGCCCACGAGCTGGTCTTCCAGGCGATCCTCGACCTCTACGCCAAGGGCGAGCCGGCCGACCCCATCACCATCGCCGCCGAGCTCACCAAGCGCGGTGAGATCGGCCGGGTCGGCGGTGCCTCCTACCTGCACACCCTCGTCCAGTCCGTCCCGACGGCCGCGAACGCCGAGTACTACGCCGAGATCGTCCACGAGCGCGCCGTGCTGCGCCGCCTGGTCGAGGCCGGCACCCGCATCACCCAGATGGGATATGCCGCGGACGGCGACGTCGACGAGATCGTCAACAGCGCCCAGGCGGAGATCTACGCCGTCACCGAGCAGCGCACCAGCGAGGACTACCTCCCGCTCGGCGACATCATGGAAGGCGCCCTCGACGAGATCGAGGCGATCGGCTCCCGCCAGGGCCAGATGACCGGCGTGCCGACCGGCTTCACCGACCTGGATTCCCTCACGAACGGCCTGCACCCCGGCCAGATGATCGTGATCGCCGCGCGTCCCGCCATGGGTAAGTCCACCCTCGCGCTGGACTTCGCCCGCGCCGCCTCCATCAAGAGCAATCTCCCCAGCGTCATCTTCTCGCTGGAAATGGGGCGCAACGAGATCGCGATGCGCCTGCTGTCCGCCGAGGCCCGGGTGGCGCTGCACCACATGCGCTCCGGCAGCATGACGGACGACGACTGGACGCGGCTGGCCCGCCGGATGCCGGACGTCTCCGCGGCGCCGCTCTACATCGACGACTCGCCCAACCTGTCGATGATGGAGATCCGCGCCAAGTGCCGCCGGCTCAAGCAGCGCAACGATCTCAAGCTCGTGGTCATCGACTACCTCCAGCTGATGCAGTCCGGCGGCTCCAAGCGTGCCGAGAGCCGCCAGCAGGAGGTTTCGGACATGTCCCGTAACCTCAAGCTGCTGGCCAAGGAGCTGGAGCTCCCGGTGATCGCGCTCTCCCAGCTGAACCGTGGTCCCGAGCAGCGCACGGACAAGAAGCCGATGGTGTCGGACCTCCGCGAATCCGGCTCGATCGAGCAGGACGCCGACATGGTCATCCTGCTGCACCGCGAGGACGCCTACGAGAAGGAGTCCCCGCGCGCGGGCGAGGCCGACCTGATCGTGGCCAAGCACCGTAACGGCCCGACGGCCACGATCACGGTGGCCTTCCAGGGCCACTACTCGCGCTTCGTGGACATGGCGCAGACCTGACGACGACAGCTCAGCCTGGCGATCGACGCCCGAGTCAGCCCCCGGGCCGGGCGGCAACGTCCGGGCGGATGTCGGTGTCCGGGCGGGCGTCCGCGGCTTCGCGGAGGTGGATGTCGAGTCCGCCCGTCCCCGGTGCCTCCACGCCCGGCAGCAGTCGCATGTCCCGCCCGTAGTCACCGCCGTCGAGCGACCGGAACGGTACCGGTTCGTCGGTGAAGAGCCCGTCGAGACGTCGCCCGAACTCCCGCTTCGCCACTGCGAGTTGGGGCTCCGGCAGGTCGTTCGTGCCGTACATCGCGAACGGTTCGAGCGGTGTCATGCCGGTGAACCAGAACAGACCGTGCTGGACCGGGTGGAGGACGTCCGTCAGCCGCCCGTGGATGCCCCGGTCGGAGAATGCGGACTCCCGGGCGCCGACCGTCACCGACACAAGAGCCCGGCGCCCCGCCAGAGCACCCTCGCTGTAGGGCGGCGGCACTGCCGGGCCGTACCCGAATCCGCTGGTGAACACCCGGTCCATCCAGCCCTTGAGGATCGCGGGCGCCGAGAACCACCACAGCGGGAACTGCAGGATCACCGCGTCCGCCCAGCGCACCTTCTCCTGCTCCGCCGCGATGTCGGGCGCCAGCCGCCCTGCCAGCGTGGCCCGCTCGGAGGCGGCCATCACCTGCAGCCGCTCGTCCGCGGCGTGGTCGGGGAAGTCATCGGCGTCCACCGTCGCCTTCCACTTCATCGCGTAGAGGTCGGACACCCGCACCTCATGCCCGGCCGCACGCAGGTGCTCGACCGCGAAGGCGGTCAGCACGGCATTGAGCGAGCGGGGTTCCGGATGGGCGCTGACGACGAGGATCTTCTTCGGCTGCTGCGGCGTGGCTTCGGTCATGCGGCCACGTTCTCCCGTACGCGACCGGGTAACCAGAACCCACTTCAACCGCCGGAACGGCGGTCCTGGTAATGCGAGGGCCACCCATACTTGACCGCATGGACGGTGCGGACCACAACGAGCAGACAGGTGGCCGGGGCCAGGGCACCGGCAACGGAACCGAGGCCGGGGCGATGGGCGGGGTCGGCGACTCCCGGCGGGCGCTCGGCAGCTTTCTGCGGGCCCGCCGGGGACGGGTGGCGCCGGAGGACGTCGGGCTCGCCGGCGGACGACGACGCCGGGTGCGAGGGCTGCGCCGTGAGGAGTTGGCCCAGCTCGCCGGGATCAGCGTGGACTACTACGTGCGCCTCGAACAGGGCCGCAACACCCAGCCGTCCCCCGAGGTGCTCGACGCCCTCGCCGACGCGCTCGGCCTCGACGCGGCGGAGCGCAGGCACCTCGCCACGCTGGCCGATGCCCGGCGGGGCCCCGCACCCACGGTCCGGGTCAGCCCCGGGCTGCAGCGGATGCTGGACGCCATGGGCGGCCTTCCGGCCTTCGCGACGAACCACCGTCTCGACGTGGTGGCGTGGAACGACCTGGGTGCCGAGCTGATCGGTGGCCTGGCCGACCCGGCCCGCCGCGACCGGAACAATGCCCGGTACCTCTTCCGCGACCCGGCCTCCCAGGAGCTCCATCCCGAGTGGCAGGACCGGGCAGCGGAGGCCGTGGGCCAGTTGCGGGTCGCCGCAGGCCGTTACCCCGAGGACACGGAACTGGCCGCGCTCCTCAGCGAACTGTCCACGCACAGTGCCGAGTTCCGGCGGATCTGGGACAGCGGCGAGGTCGTGATGTGCGGTGCCGGCCGCAAGCGACTGCGGCACCCGGTGGCCGGCCTGCTCACCCTGGACTACGAGACGCTCCAGGTGCCGGCCGCACCGGGTGAGACGGGCCTCGTGGTGCATGTGTTCAGCGCCGAGGAGGGCAGCGGTGCGGCGGTCGCCCTCGCCCGGCTGGCGACCGCCGCCCCGCCGGCATGAGGCGGCCTCAGGAGCGCTGAAGGGGCGGGCGGCGCCGGTCGACGGCCACGAGCCGCGGGACCGATCCCGGGCTTTGACCTTCAGGTTGGTTGAAGCTCCAGAATCGCGTGCATGGACAACACCGGCGAGCTGTTGAGCATCGGCGCGTTCGCGCGGCAGGTGGGCCTGGCGCCGAGCGCCCTGCGGTTCTACGACGACTGCGGGGTGCTGCAGCCGGCCCAGGTGGACGGCGCGACGGGTTATCGGCGTTATGCCGCGGACCAGGCGGCGCGGGCGGTGCGGCTGCGCCGCCTGCGGGAGGCGGGGCTGTCGCTGGTCGATGTCGCGGTCGTCCTGGACGGTCCGCAGGACACGGCACGGGACGTACTCCGTGAGCATCTGGAACGGCTGCGACGGACCGCCGATGAGGCGTATGCGGTCGTGGCGGGGTTCCTGGGAGAGGTACCCGGCGAGGCGACGTACGGCAACGGCTGGGCGCGGGCGCGGGTGTGCGGTGCCGAGCTCGCCAGCGCCGTACGGCAGGTGGCACCGGCGGCCGCGCGGGGCGGGACCGCTCAAGAATTTCCCGTACTGGGCTGTGTGGCGCTCGAACTTGCCGACGGTGAGGTGCGGTTGGTCGCCACCGATCGCTATCGGCTGGCGGTGCGGGTGCTGCGGCCGGAGGAGTTCGCGGGGGGACCACGACAGGTCCTCATCGGGGCGGACGCTGCCCGGCGCCTGGCGGAGTGGGCCGTACGGCAGGTGTGGGTGGACGTGGAATGTGACGGGGAGACGGCGGGCGTACGCCTGCGGAGCGGAGCGAACCGAGCGGACTGGCGCGAGGTGCCGGAGCCCGTCGACATCGCGCGCGGTGGGTCCGAGGAAGAGCCACAAGTAAAGGACCTGGCGAGGTTCCCGGACTACCGGATGGTGCTGCAGGGTCTGGGAGCGGAGCGGCATCGACTGATCGTGGACCGGGTGGCGCTGCGGGACGCCGTGGCGGGGCGGTCGGGGGCGGTCTCGTTGTCGGTCCCTTCCAGGGGCGAGCGCGAGGGCGGCGGGCAGGCCGAGGTGGAGGGGAGACAGCGGGCGGTTTCACGTGAAACATGCGATGGATTGCTCGATGTTTCACGTGAAACGGCGGCGGCGGACCCAGAGACCGTTCAGACGCTGGAGGTGATGGGCGGGGGCGGGCAGCCCGTCCGGCTGAGGGCCGTGCTCACGGGCAGCGCACTCCGCATTGCCTTCGACCCGGCGGTTCTTGTGCCTGCGCTGGAGGCCGGAGTGGGGCCGGATGCGCTGATGGAGATCGCCTCGGCGGACCGGCCGGTCGTGGTCCGTTCCGCCGACCAGGGAAGTTTCACGACGCTGGTGATGCCTGTACGCGGTGCCGGGGGTCGGCGATGACGGAGGAGAGGAGCGGGAGGATGGATCCAGAACTGCCCGTCGTGCGGTTGTGCGGGGAAGGGATGCAGGCCGAGGCGGAGGGGCGGGCGGAAGCCGCGCGCGAACTCTTCCAGCAGGCTTGGGACATCGCCGCGGACGACTATGAGGCGTGCATCGCCGCGCACTACCTGGCGCGGCACCAGACGTCGGCGGAGGAGACGCTGCGGTGGAACCAGGAATGCCTTGACCGCGCCGATCGCGTCGCGGATGAACGCGTTCGGGAGTTCTATCCGTCGCTGTATCTGAACATGGCAGACGCCCATCGCCGGCTCGGCCGCCCCACACTCGCTCACCACTACTTCCAGCGCGCAGCGGAGCGGGTGTGTGAGGCGCCCGGAGGCCGGCACGACCGGCGCGATGCTGCACACGACCAATGTGAGCACTGCGCCCACCAGGGCCAGTACGGCGACTGGAACCGTTTTGCGATCGCGGAGGGGCTGCGGTCGACGGTCGACGCGGTGCCTGCCGACGTGTCCGACGCCCCCACGCTGCCCGGTGCCGCGCGGCCCCAGCCCCTCGATGCCGAGGTGGACGGACGTATCCGGGAGCTGGTGGCGCGTTGGTGTGCGCGGGCCGACCTCAAGGCGCTGGGGCTGACGCTCCCGGCGTATCTCGGCTACCTCGGAACGGAAGCGGACCGCGTACGGCTCCGGTCCGCGCTGCACATGGTGCATGCGGCGCGTTGGCTGCCGACGGACGAGCAGACCGAACTGGGTGCGGTTATCGGGGCGACGGCGCTGCGGTGAGAGGTGAGGATGGGGGCCGGTCGAGTCGGACCCGTCGTTGAGGAGCGCGCCATGACCAGCACCCAGTCCGCGGAGTCGCATGAGCCCGTGGCGGACGGCCGCCGGCCGGTGGGCAGGAGGCCGGTGGGGGGCGAGGCCTCTGAAGCGTGCACGGAGCTGTTGCCCGAGACCCGGCGGGCGCTGCTGCGCCGACTGGCCGTCGGGCAGGCCGAGGGGCGGGCGCCTTCGATGGTGGGCGCGGTGGTGCGCGAGGGACAACCGGTCTGGCGGGGGAGCAGGGGCTCGGTCGAGGGGGAGGCGCCGCACGGCGATATGCAGTACCGGATCGGCTCGCTCACCAAAACGCTGGTCGCCGTCCTGGTGCTGAGGCTGCGTGACGAAGGACTGCTCGGTCTGGATGATCCCGTGGGCAAGCACCTCAAGGGCACGCCGGTGCCGGAGGCGACGATCGCCCAACTCCTCTCCCATTCCTCGGGGTTGACGGCCGAGCCGCGTGGCCCGTGGTGGGAGCGGACCGCGGGCGAACTGCGCCCCGAGCCGGCCGATCTGTTCGATGAGCGACCGCAACGGCTCACGGCGGGCCGTCGACATCACTACTCCAACCCGGGATACGCCCTGCTCGGCGCAGTGGTCGAACGGCTTCGGGGCGGTAGGCCCTGGTACGAGGTGCTGCGGGGCGAGGTCCTCCAGCCCCTGGGCATGGTCCGTACGACGCTGGGCCCCCAGGCGCCCCACGCGAACGGCTGGGCGGTGCATCCGTGGGCGGATGCGCTGCTGCCGGAACCTGCCCACGACACCGGACTGATGGCTCCGGCAGGGCAGTTGTGGTCGACAGCGGACGACCTGTCCCGCTGGGCGGCCTTCCTGCTGCGCGGGGACGACCGGGTGCTGAGCGCGTCGACCGTGGCGGAGATGCGCACGCCCGAGGTGCCGCCGGAGGAGAACGGCTGGGACGCCGGGTTCGGGTTGGGGATCCAGCTCGTACGCCGGGAAGGGCGCCGGCTGGCCGGCCACACCGGCTCGATGCCCGGGTTCCTGGCGGCACTGTGGACCGACCCGGAGGAGGACGTGGCGGCGATCGTGCTGGCGAACTGCACCTCAGGTCCTGCGGTCTCCACCATCGCTGCCGAGCTCGCCGGGATCGTAACCACATACGAGCCCCGGATCCCCGAGCCCTGGCGCCCGCTGTCCGGACCGCTGGATCCGGAGCTGCTGGCGCTCACCGGGCCCTGGTACTGGGGCGCGAACCCCCATGCGCTGCGGCTGCGGGCCGACCGCGAGCTGGAACTCGCCCCACTGGCCGGGGCGGGACGAGCCTCGCGGTTCCGGGCCGAGGACGACGGCACCTGGACCGGCCTGGACGGCTACTACGCGGGCGAGACGCTGAAGGCGGTGCCGGACGAGCAGGGCGCGGTCAGCCATCTCGACCTCGGCACCTTCGTCTTCACCCGTGGCCCCTACGAGCCTTCGGGGCCGGTGCCCGGCGGGGTGGACCCGGAGGGTTGGCGGGTCTGAAGCCCGTCACCGGCGGCGCGGACTCCGGACGTACAGTCGAATCTGATGTCAGGAGCCGCGCCGAGGCGGCTCGCTACCGCTGGAAGGCCCCATGACTGCCGTGTCTGATCCGACCGCGAACACCGCCGCCCCCGACCTGCTCGACCTGCCGCCCCTCACCGCGGCCCACTTCGCGCGCATCGAGGACAAGGTCGCCGCGCTGATGCGCACCCGCTGCGACGTCGTGACGATGCAGGGTGAGGCGCTGCTGCCGCTGGAGGCCTGCATCCGGTCCGCGGTACGGCCCGGCAGCACCGCCCTCAACATCATCACCGGCCCCTACGGCGAAACCTTCGGCGGCTGGCTGCGTTCCTGCGGGGCCAAGGTGGTCACCCTCTCCGCACCGTTCACCGGGGCGGTCGACCCGCGCCAGGTGGCCGAGGCCCTGCGCGAGCGCCCCGAGATCGACTTTGTGAGCCTGGTGCACGCCGAGGCGGCCACCGGCAACACCAACCCGGTCGCCGAGATCGGCGCCGTGGTGCGGGACTACGGGGCGCTGCTGATGCTGGACGCGGTCGCTTCCGTCGGCGCCGAGCCCCTGCTGACCGATGAGTGGGGTGTGGACCTGTGCGTCATCGGCGGACAGAAGGCACTGGCCGGGCCCGCCGGAGTGTCCGTGGCCTCGGTCAGCACCCGCGCGTGGGAGCGGATCGCCGCCAATGAGCAGGCCCCGCGGCGTTCGTATCTGTCGCTGCTGGACTGGAAGGAACGCTGGCTCGACGGCGGTCGTACGGCTCTGCCGCACGCGCCGGCCCAGCTGGAGATGCTCGCTCTGGAGCAGGCGGCGGACCGGATCGAGGCGGAGGGGCTGGATGCGGTCATCATTCGGCACCGGGCAGCGGCAGCGGCGACCAGGGCCGGTGTACGGGCCCTGGGGCAGCTGACTCCGTATGTCGTGCGTGACGAAGACGCGGCGCCGGCAGCGACGACCCTGCGCGCGCCCGAGGGAGTCGACGCACGGGAGATCGTGGCCGCCGCACTCGCGGTGGACGGGGCGGTACCCGTGCAGGCCGCGGCGGGCACGCTGGCCAAGGAGATGATCCGGGTGAACCACTACGGCCGTGCCGCCGACCTCGCCGTCGTCAGGGCCTCGCTGGTGGCGCTGGCCGGAGGGCTTCGTGTGCTGGGTGTCTCGGTGGATGCCGAGGGCGCAGCCGTTGCGGCGGGCGAGGCATGGGACGAGGTGTCCGCCGGCTGAAGGAGGCCGGAGGTGGGGTCGTGTTTCACGTGAAACACGACCCCACGCCGATGCACCATGCACCGCCGTTTCACGTGAAACCAGCTCCTTTGCTCGGGCCCGAGGTCGCCGAAGTGCTCCTCAAGGGCCCCTTTTTGTCCACCAAGTAGCCTGCGCGCTCGCGGAGTTGGGTGCTGCTGCCTGCTGCAGCGCGCGGACATGGAGACCGGCCCGATGGGGTGTACTCCGGTGGCGCGCCAGGCACTCCGGCCGCAGGCTGGATGTGAAGATCCCCGGCGCGCTTCAGGTCCCCTCCGCCGCGTCTGGCGGCGCTCACTCAGGCCCTGGCCCCGGCTCGTGGGCTCGACCGCGTCCCCCTCTCCGCTGCCTCGCCGTGAGTCCCTTAACGATCATGTCCAGACGCTCTCATAGAATCGGAATGAGCGACCCGGTTGGAAGTACGGGGTGCGCGAACCGGTTGGACAGGTTCTTGAGGAGGTTCGGTGAGGGCGGAGGGTGGTGCCCGGCACGGTCATGCGCCCGCGCGTGCCGATGCGCGGCGTAACAGGGCTCTGGTGCTCCAGGCGGCTCGATCTGCCTTTGAGGAACAGGGGTTGGGGGTGCCGCTCGGGGAGATCGCCCGCCGGGCCGGGGTCGGCGCGGGCACCGTCTACCGCCATTTTCCTTCCAAGGAAGACCTGTTCAGGGCGGCGGTCGTGGAACGGATCGAGCTCTTCACCGACACCGCAAGGGACTTGGTGGATGTCGACGACCCCGGCGAGGTCTTCTTCCGCTACCTGTCCTCGGTGGTGCGGCTCGCGTCACAGAACAAGGCGTTGTGTGACGCCCTGGAGGCGGCCGGAACGGGACACTTCGCGCCCTCGCCGGAGGTCGGGCGGGACTTCGACGAGGCGCTGGAATGCTTGCTCGCGAGAGCCCAACTCGCCGGCGCAGCAAGGCTGGACGTCGCACTGGCCGACCTCAAGGCGCTGCTGGTGGGTTGTCTCTCGATGGAGCAGGCCCGGTCCGGACCGGATGTGGACGGCGGGGCGCCGGGCCGGATGACGGCGCTGATGTGTGATGCGTTGCGTACTCATGGCGCCGTAACGAAACTGCCTGGTTCGCCCGGAAACCGTAACGAAACGTGCTGTGCGGAGTGCGGGACGGTGATCGAAGCCGCGCGCACCGGCCGGCCCGCGCGCTACTGCGGCGGGGCCTGCCGGCAGCGGGCACACCGGGCGCGGGGCCGTACCCGGCGCGGGTGACGCCGTCCCTCGTTCACAGCATCAGCTTGAAGCCCAGGTGGGAGGCCTCGAAACCGAGGCGCTCGTAGAAGCGGTGGGCATCGACGCGGGTGGCGTCGGAGGTCAGCTGCACCATCCGGCAGCCCAGCGTGCGCGATTCGGCGATCGCCCACTCGATGAGCTGGGTTCCGAGGCCGCTGCTGCGTTCCTCGCGGTGGACGCGTACGCCCTCGATGATCGAGCGGGTGGCGCCGCGCCGGGACAGGCCGGGGATGACCGTGAGCTGCAGGGTCCCGATCGTCCGTCCTTCGCGCGTCGCGACGATCAGGTGCTGGTTCGGGTCGTCGGCCAGTGCCGTGTAGGCGGCGACGTACGGAGTCAGGTCGTCCGGCGATTCGCGGGTGGCGCCCAACGGGTCGTCGGCAAGCATTGCGACGATGGCGGGCAGATCGGCCTCGGTGGCGCGGCGTATCTCGATGTCGCTCATGGGCGCGACCTTATGCCTCGGCGTCTCCGCCGCGCCGACCTGACCGCTGCTCAGGCCTGCGACGGGGCGAGCGTCTGGACCGCTGTGACCAGCGGTGCCAGCTCGGGCCGCTGTGCCGCCTCCTTCAGGGCCTCGTAGAGGGCCCCGTCATGCGTCGGCCGGGCCTCCACCAGAAGGGCCAGCCCCTCAGCCGTGACATTCGTATAGATGCCACGCCGGTCGTCAGGGCACAGATAGCGGGACAGCAGGCCGCGGTCCTCCAGGCGGGTCACGAGCCGGGTGGTGGCGCTCTGGCTGAGCACGACCGAGTCCGCGACCTGGTTCATCCGCAGATGGCCGCCAGGTCCGTCGTGCTGCTCGCTGAGCACGTTGAGGACCGAGAACTCGCGGACGCTGAGGTCGTGCTGCGCCTGCAGTGCGCGCTCGATGTGCGTCTCGATGCGGCTGTGCAGAGCCGAGAGCGCGCACCAGCCCTGGGCCAGGGCGGGGGTGGCCGCCGGCGGGCAGCCGGACCCGGTGTCCGGGGCCGCTGCGGGGTCCAGGGTCTCCGGTCCCGCGGCCTCCACCTGCGGGGCGCCTGCCCTCGCGGCCTCCGTCTGCGGTCGAGCTGCCTGCTTCTCGCGCGTCTGCTGCGTCATCGAAGACCTCCTCATGGGGCGCACGGTCCAGGATAGGACACCGGCGAAATATCCAGCGCTTGCAATTAACCCGCGTCTGCAATTATTGTGGACGCTCGTAAGGGACGGACGCAATCATTCGAAGGGGATCCGTCATGCCTCTCGCACTCCTGGCTCTTGCCATCGGTGCTTTCGGGATCGGAACGACCGAGTTCGCGGTCATGGGCCTGCTGCCCGACATGGCGGCCGGCTTCGACGTCTCCATCCCTCTCGCCGGCTACGCGACCACCCTCTATGCCCTCGGCGTGGTCATCGGTGCCCCGCTGATGACGGCGCTCGGCACGCGCTTCACGCGCAAGCAGATGCTGATGCTGCTGATGGGCCTGTTCATCGTGGGCAACCTGCTCACGGCCGTCGCGCCCAGCTTCTGGATCATGCTCGTCGGCCGGATCGTTTCGGCCTTCACGCACGGCGCGTTCTTCGGCATCGGCGCTCTCGTTGCCGCCGACCTCGTTGCCCCTCAGAAGCGCGCCACCGCCATCTCGCTCATGTTCAGCGGCCTGACCGTCGCCAACGTCGTGGGCGTGCCGGCCGGCACGATGCTCAGCCAGCAGTTCGGCTGGCGGACCACCTTCTACGCCATCACCGTGCTCGGCGTGATCGGCCTGCTGGGCATCATCAAGCTGATCCCCACGCAGCGGGCGAAGGCCGCCTCGCCCATCGGCAGCGAGCTCGCGGTCTTCCGCAACCCGCAGGTCGGCCTGGCGATGTTGATGACCATCCTCGGCTTCGGCGGTGTCTTCGCCGCGGTCACGTACCTCGCCTCGATGATGACCGAGGTCACCGGCTTCGCCCCGTCCTCCGTCATCTGGCTGACGGCCATCTTCGGCCTCGGCATGGTCGGCGGAAACCTGGTCTCCGGCCGTTTCACCGACCGCGCCATGATGCCGATGCTGTACGTATCGATGACCGGCCTGGCGCTCTCGCTGGCCGCGTTCAACTTCACCGCGCACAACAAGATCGCTGCGACGGTCACCATCGCGCTGATCGGCATCTTCGGCTTCGCGACCGTGCCGCCGCTGCAGAAGCGGGTCATGGACCAGGCGGCCGCCGCACCCACGCTCGCCTCGGCCGGCAACATCGCGGCCTTCAACTTCGGCAATGCGCTGGCCGCTTGGCTCGGTGGGCTGGTCATCTCGGCCGGCCTCGGCTACACCGCACCCAACTGGGTCGGTGCACTGATGACCGCCGCCGCGCTCGGTGTGGCGATATTCGCCTCCGCCCTGGAGCGGCGCCAGAAGGGCCGTGGCCAGGTGGTGGCCGCGGGCGGCACCGCCACGGTCGCCAACGAGGCCGTGGCAGCGGCGCACCACTGAAGCCTGTGGTGGCCCCGTACGGCTTGACGTACGGCGAGCGCACCGGACGGGCAGCGCCGCAGGCCTCCCCCGTACGAGCTGCCGCAGCCCCCTCCACCGCCCCAATGCCGCCTGCACACAAGCATCATGCGTCCGGCCTCAAGCAGAACCACAGGTAAGGCCCGGCCGGCCCTCCCCCCCCAATCAAGAAGCCCCGCAAGAAATCCCGCAAGGAACCCCTCATGAGCACCTCCCCCTCCTCCACGACCTCTCCCTCCTCCACGACCTCCCCTTCCACCGCTGGTCCCACTTCCGCCTCCGCCGCCGACAGCGGCGCTCCGGTCGTCCGTCCACTCACCACCCGCGATGCGGAGAGCCTCATCGATGCCGCCGTGCGGGCGGCCGAGGGCATCGAGGTGCGGGGCAGCGTCAGCGTTCTGGATGCGGGCGGGCATCTGCTCGGCTTCCGTAGGGACGATGCGGCCGTGCTGATCTCGGGGGAGACCAGCACCCGCAAGGCGTTCACTGCCCTCCAGCTGGACGCGCCGACCGCCGACCTCGTCGAGCTGGTACGGCCCGACGGGCTCTTCCACACGCTGCCCACCGCGCTGGACCGGCCGCTGCTCTTCCTGGCCGGCGGGGTGCCACTTCACCGCGACGGTCGGCTGATCGGCGCGATCGGCTTCGGCGGCGGCGCTCCCGATCAGGACCACCAGATCGTCCTCAGTGCGATAGCGGAGGCGGGCCTGGAGTGAGCTGGCCTGAGCGGGAACCAGTCGGCCGACCGGTCGACCGGCCGACCGTCAGCTGACCCCCGCGCCCGCCCTGCCGTTCCCCGGTACCCGGCGGGCGCGGGCTTTGGCGGTCCGGTCCTCGCGCAGCCGGCGGCCGCGGCGGGTGAGTCCCCAGGGCTTGAGGACGGAGACCGCGGTGAGGAAGAAGTAGAGGGTCGAGGCGACCGCGGGTGCAACGACGAGGGCGAGGTCGGGGGTCGGGTTACCGGTGGTGGCCTCGGCGGCGAGATGGTCGATGCCCGGACGGAGTGCGAAGACCGACAGCAGCAACGCGATGAGTGTCAGCCAGAACTTGAGGTAGACCCAGCGGTGCCGGGCCAGTCCCCAGGGGGTACCCAGCGACAGCAACAGACCGGTGACCAGCGCACTCAAGGCGAGGGGGAGGACCAGCCAGTCACCGAAGACCTTCATCGCGCGGTAGGCGACGGCTGTCATCTCTGGGGAGTGGGTGGTCCAGCCCGTGATACCGAGGGCCAGCAGCCCGAGCGTGACACCGAGCCAGCTGACCGATACGGCGACATGGAGGACGAGGAGGGCCCGGCGGGCGGGCCGGTTGAGCTGCTGCATACGGTCCACGGTCCTGGCCGGGCCCCTGTCGTGCATCTGCCGCCGGGAGTATCCCCGTATACGCGCCCTTGAGTACGGCCCCGGGGGGCGGCGGTTCACGGTAGCCGTAATCCCGCTGCCGCTCGATGTCCGAGACGCGTCGCTGCCCGAGTCGGCTCGATGCCCGAGTCGCCTCGACGTCCGACCTCTCATTTCCCGAGCCTGCCGCCCGGCACCCAGCCTGCCGCCCGCACCTCGGCCCGCCGCCCCCACTTCGGTCCGCCCCGCCCACCTCACTGCGTTCGGTCCGTCCCCACCTCGCCCCGGCCTCCACCTGCCCTCTGGCTCCTGCCCTCCGGCTCCTGGCCCCTGCCCCCCTGATCGTGGAGTGGTTACGCTCCCCGACATGGGGACGCTGCATCTGTTCGATATGGACGGGACCTTGCTGTACGGGTCTGCGGCCGCTGTGGAGATATCCCGGCAACTCGGTCTCGATCGGGAGATCGCCGAGTTGGAGCGCCGGTTCTCCGTAGCGGAGCTGACGCCGGTGCAGTTCGCGCAGTTGGCCTGCGAGCTCTGGGCCGCCGAGCTGACCGAACTTCAAGTGGCCGCCGCGTTCGACGGTGCCCCATGGCTCGCCGGAATTCGGGAGGTCTGGGCCGATATCCGGGCACGGGGCGAACGATGCGCGGTGATTTCCCTCTCGCCCGGCTTCTTCGTCGAGCGGCTGCTGGACTGGGGAGCCGACACGGCGCACGGTTCCCGCTGGCCCGCCGTGCCGATCAGGCGACCGGTGAATCCGGACGGCATCCTCTCGTCGGCGGCGAAGGTGCGGATCGCAGATGAACTCTGTGTGCGGTACGGGCTGACCCGTGACGACTGCGTGGCGTACGGCGACTCCATGTCGGACACCGCGCTGTTCGCGGCCGTGCCCCGGTCTGTGGCGGTGAATGCCGATCACCACGTCAGTGACCTGGCCTCATTTGCCTACACAGGACGTGATCTGCGGGAGGCATACGCATTGGTCCGTACCGGCGAGTAATTCCTCGCTTTCTGCGGCGGATTCACCCGTGTGTGCGCGGAAAATGCGCTCTGTGCTGAGGATCGCGGATATCGGAGGGGTGTGCGGACTGTTCCAAGATCCGGGCTTGTGGTTTCAACTACTGCCGGTATGGTCGAGTCCGGCTTGGCGGTGGTGAGGGCCTCCGCGGGCACACAAGGACGCGGGCAAAGCTCGTCAGCCTAGCGGTGAAGGGGCCCGTGACACCCGGACTTCCGACTGTTTGTCCGATGTGCTGGACTGAGTGGCATGCTGCTGACGCGGCATCTGCTCCACATTGCCGCAGGGAAGTGAGATTTGTCCGCTTTAGAGGATGTTGCCGGAATCGCTTGAGTCGATTAAGAATTCCGGTCAGGGCGGGGGAATTCCGGGCAGTTCCGGTCTACGGAAGTGCGAAGACGACCGAAAGACGTTCGAGGCGAGGCAGACCATGGACGCTCCGACCACCACATCGGCCGATAGCGGCTCTTCTGGCGGCAGCAGCGGCGATTGGGGTTGGTTCACTCCCCCGGCGAAGAAGTCCTCCGGGGAAGAGCAGGAGCGACAGAATGCCCAGGACCGCCAGGATCCGGGCGGTCAGGGCAGCCGGCCCAGGGGTGGCCAGGACCGGGATGGTCAGCACCAGGAAGGCCAGGATCGGAACGCCCCCTACGGAAGTGGCCGGGCCGGGTCCGACGACTGGAACGAGCCCAACGGCCGGAGTGTGCCCAACAACCAGGACGAACGCTCCTATCGGGACGAACGCTCCTATCAGGACGAACGCGCCTATCGCGGCGAACAAAGCGGACACGGCGAACACCTCCATGGCGACGAAAGCGACCACCGCGGTGCGCAAGACGGCCGTAATGCGTCCAACGCCCCGAACCCCCCGAACGACCGGGAGCGGATACCCAGTCGGCCGGTCAACCCGATCCGGCCGGTAGGTACCGCCGCCGATCGTGGGTCGGAGCCGCCGCAGGCTCCCCAGCCGCACCGCGAGCCCCCCAACCCGTTCGGCGAGCCCGACGGCGAGTACGGGGGCCCCACCCGCCCGTACGGCGACCCCGCCCCGGCATACCGGGACCTGGCCCGCCCCTACGGCGAGCCGGTTCACCGGCCGACCCAAGAGCCCACCGGCCAGGCAGTCCCGGAGCCCACCAGGCAGCCGGCCCCAGAGTCCACCCGTCGGCCGGCTCCAGAGCCCACCGGCCAGGCGGCTGCCGACTACACTCGCCAGCCGGCTCCGGAGGCCGCCCTCCGCCAGCCCGTGGAGTCGTCGCCCCGCCCGTCCGTATGGGAGCGCGGCACCGCCCGTGGCCATGAGCCCGAGCCCGTCCACGAAGCGGCGCGCCGCACAGCAGCGGCGCCCGCCGCTACCCCCAGCGCGACCCCCGCCCACGCCCCCAACCCCGGTAACCCGCACCGCGGCACGGCCAGCCCCGGCATCACCGTCCCCAACAGCCCCACCACGAACACCCCCACCGCGAACCACCCCGCCACGAACACCCCCACCAGCGGTAACGCCACGACCGGTAACCCCACCACCGGTACCCCCGCCGCTCCCCCCGCCCCCCATCGCTCCCCCGCCCCCCAGCACTCCCTCGCCGCGCTCGGGGCCACCGTGTCCGAGGCGTCCGCTTCGCCCGATGCGATCCTCATTCGTCGCACCATGGCCGAGATCGGGCCCGTGGCCGACAAGGTCACCTCGTACTTCTACGCGCTGCTCTTCGTCCAGCACCCGGACCTGCGGGCCCTCTTCCCGGCCTCGATGGACACCCAGCGCGACCGGCTGTTCAAGGCGCTGCTCACCGCGGCCACGCACGTCGACGACACCGAAGTGCTCACCGGCTACCTCTCCAACCTCGGCCGCGGTCACCGCAAATACGGCACCCAGCCCGACCATTACCCCGCGGTCGGCGAGTGCCTGCTCAGCGCGCTCTCCCGTTATGCCACGACCAGTTGGAGCCCGGAAACCGAAGCCGCGTGGGTGCGCGCGTACACCGCGATCTCCCAGATCATGATCGACGCGGCTGCCGAGAACGAGGCCGTGGCGCCCGCCTGGTGGCAGGCCGAGGTCGTCTCGCACGAGCTGCGCACGCCCGAGATCGCGGTGGTCACGGTCCGCCCCGACCAGCCGTACCCGTTCCTGGCGGGGCAGTACACCAGCATCGAAACGCCCTGGTGGCCGCGGGTCTGGCGGCACTACTCCTTCGCGTCGGCGCCGCGTTCCGACGGTCTGCTCTCCTTCCACGTGAAGGCGGTTCCGGCAGGCTGGGTCTCGAACGCCATGGTCCACCGCGCCCGCCCCGGGGACGTCCTCCGGCTCGGCGCACCGGCCGGTTCGATGACCGTCGACCACACCACCCGCAACGGCCTGCTGTGCGTCGGCGGCGGCACCGGCATCGCGCCCATCAAGGCCCTGATCGAGGACGTCGCCGACCACGGCATCCGGCGTCCGGTCGAGGTGTTCTACGGTGCCCGCAGCGATCACGATCTCTACGACATCGACACCATGCTGCGTCTGGAACAGACCCACCAGTGGCTCTCGGTCCGCCCGGTCGTCGCCACCGGGCCCGCGGTCCGTGGCGGAACAAGCAGCGAGACCGGTCAACTCCCCGATGCAGTGCGGCAATACGGGCCGTTCCGGGAATACGACGCCTATCTTTCCGGGCCGCCGGGCTTGATCCGCAGCGGTGTGGACGCTTTGGTGGGGGTCGGCATTCCGTCCGACCGCATACGGCACGACTCGGTGGAAGAGCTGGTCTCGGTAGGGGATTGAGGTCTTGGCAGAGCACGGCGAATACGGGCCGACACGAGAGGCGCGGGGTATGCGGGACATGCCGCAAGGAGAGCGCCCCGGGAGCGACGGCGAGCACCTGGTGCAGCAGAGACTCGGTACGACCGAGCGTGCCGACCGGTTCTACCGGGAACAGGTGCTGGACCATCTCAATGCCCGAATGCAGGAGTTCGTCGCCCGACAGGAGATGTTCTTCCTGTCCACGGCCGACCGGCACGGCGAATGCGATGCGACGTTCCGCGCCGGCCCGCCCGGATTTGTGCAGGTGCTCGACGCCCGCACGCTGACGTACCCGGAATACCGGGGAAATGGCGTCATGGCGTCCGTCGGCAACATCTCGGAGAATCCCCGTCTCGGCATCCTGATGGTCGACTTCACCAGGGACCGCATCGGCCTGCACGTCAACGGCCGGGCCCGGGTGGTGATGGACGAGGAGATGCGGGCCGGCCATCCCGGCCTGCCGGTCGATCCGATCCCCGGCCGGCGCGCCCAGTTGTGGGTCATGGTCGAGGTCGAGGAGGCGTACATCCACTGCGCCAAGCACATACCGCACCTGCAGAAGGTCCCGCCGCAGCAGCGCGGGGCGCGGGCCTGGGGCACCGACGACGTCAAGCGGAAGGGCGGTGACTTCTTCGGCGCGGCGGCCGAGGCGAGCGACCGAGCGCCGTTCCGCCGCCCGGAGCGCAAGAACGAACACCTCCGCGGCGGCCTGCATGAGGACACGCAGGGGGAGGCGTCAGCACCGCACGGTGCCGGGAACGGAAGCCGAACCCCCTCTCCCCCCTTTCCCTCCTCATCCCCCTCCCCGCACTCGTCCCCTTCCCTCCCCTCCCGGCCCTCGCTGACCGGCCCCTCGTCCAGTGCCCGGGCGGCCGCCGTCCCGGGTGGGGACGACTTCGTGGGGGAGCTGAACGCGGAGTTCCTCGACCGGGTCGAGCGGGTGCTGGCGCGCGCCCAGCCGCGTCGGGCGGCGGAGGACGAGCCGGAGTTCCGCGGCTGGTTCGACCGACGCGACGTCTGAGGCGTTCAGCCCGGCCGCGAACCCTGCACCTCGGCCACTGCACCTAGGCCACTGCACTTCGGCCCCTGCACCGCGACGCCTGCTGCACCATGGCTCCGGCACCGTCGGCTCACCGCCGGCGCAGGATCAGCGCAGGCCGGGCTCCCAGCTCACCCCAGATCCGGCGCGTGCATCGCCCGTACGCCCTCGATGTTGCCGTCGAGATAGTGCCGCAACGACAGCGGGACGACCTCGACGGAGGCGATGCCGACGCGGGTGAACGGCACCCGCACGATCTCGTAGTCGCCGCACGGCTCGTCGACCTCGGGGCCGTGCCGGCGGGTGGGGTCCATGGAGTCGAGCCGGCAGACGAAGAAGTGCTGGACCTTCACGCCGTCCACCCCGCCGTCGCTGAAGTGCTCGACGGTGTCGACGAAGACCGGGACCACGTCCTTGATCTTGGCCCCCAGCTCTTCGTCCAGCTCGCGATGGAGCGCGTCGACGACCGTGGCGTCCTCCGGCTCAACGCCGCCACCAGGGGTGATCCAGTACGGGGCCCGTCCCGGCTTGGTGCGTTTGATCAGAATCAGGTCCTCGCCGTCGAGCAGAATCGCGCGGGCGGTGCGTTTGACGACTGGCCGTACGGTCATAGTCGACAGATGCCGCAACCACGCCCTGGTGAAACCCCCGCCCCTCCGTCACCAGCCGCCCGGGCACCGCAGCTCCTCACCGGCCCACCGGCCACCGTGGCTCACTGCCGGCCGCCCGATGCCCGCGGCTCGTCACCAGTCGACCGCGGACCGCAGCAGCCACTCGTGAGCCCGGGCGATGTGTGGCAGGCCCAGCGTCCCGGTCCGTACGGTGAGGAAGTAGGTGCGCAGCGGGGGTACCGGAGGGTCGAGGAGCGCTACGACCTCGCCGCACGCGAGCGCCTCGGCGCACAGATAGCGCGGCAGCACGGCCAGCCCCGCCCCGGCCGTCACACACGCCAGTACCGCCCGCAGATCGGCGGCGATGACGGCGGCGGACGCCGTGGGCTTGGCGTCGAAGACCTCGGTCCAGTAGCGGGCGATCATCGGCAGGCTTTCGTGGACCTCGACGAGCGGTACGGAATCCAGTACGCGGACCCCGCCCGCCTGCAGCACGGCCGGGCCGCCGAACTGCGCCGACCAGGAGGGCGCAGCGATCAGCACATGTTCCTCGTCGCACAGCGCGGTGGCGGTCAGCAGACCACCGCGCGGCCGGGTGGTGGTGACGGTCAGATCGTGGTGGCCGGCCGCCAGCCCGGTCAGCAGCTCGTCCGCGGAACCGAAGGTGGTGCGGAGGGAGAGGCCCTTGGTGATGAGCGGAGCCAGTGCGGAAGGGCGCGTTGGGCCATGAACTCCGGTGGCCCGGCGAGATGCAGGGTGCGGGTGACGGACTCCCGGTCGAGCCCGGCCTCGGTGATCTCGGTGAGCGCGTCGAGGTGGGGGGCCACTTTGTGGGCGAGCTCATCGCCGACGGTGGTAGGCGTGACACCACGGGCGTAGCGGAGGAAGAGCGGACGGCCCAACTGGCGTTCCAGCGACCGGATCTGGCTGGTCACGGCGGGTTGGGACAGCCCGAGTAACGCCGCGGCGCGGGTGAAGGAACCGGCTCGGTGCACCGTGACGAAGGTGCGCAGCAGAGCCAGATCCATCCCGTACCTCCTGCGCCTCTCGGAAGCCTGGTCGCGGGCCAGTCATAAAATTGCGGATAGGGCTGTGTCTATAGCGTGATTGGACACTGACGCTCAGTCAACTAGCCTTGTTCGAGCGGTTGGTTTCACGTGGAACATTCGGTTTCACGTGAAACACGTGGCGGCGCGCACCACACGACCGCGGCCGGCAGGGTGACGAGGGGGGATACCCTGCCGGCCCCTCTTATGTCCGGCAGATCAGCTCGCGTTGCCCGCGTCGCCTGCCTTGTCCGCGTTGGCCGTGTCCAGGGCGCGGAGGACATCCGCGATCAGATCGTCCGGGTCCTCGATGCCGACCGAGAAGCGGATGAAGCCCTCGGGTACGGCGTCGCCGCCCCAGCGGGCGCGGCGTTCGGCGGTGGAGCGCACGCCGCCGAAGCTCGTGGCGTCGTCGACCAGGGTGAGGGCGGCCAGGAAGCGTTCCGCGTGGGCCTTGCCCGGGAGGGTGAAGGACACCACGGAGCCGAAGTGGCCGGGGCGCATCTGCCGAACGGCGAGCGGGTGGGCCTGGTCGGTCGGCAGGCCGGGGTGGCGCAGGTCGGTGACCTCCGGACGGTCGGCCAGTGCAGTGGCGAGCGCCAGGGCGCCGGCCGACTGCTGGCGGACGCGCAGGGCGAGGGTGGCCAGCGAGCGGTGCGCCAGCCAGCTCTCCATGGGACCGGGGATCGCGCCCACGGTCTTGCGCCACTGCCGTACGGCATCGGCCAGCGCGGCATCGCGGGTGCTGACGTAGCCGAGCAGGACATCACCGTGGCCGGTCAGTGCCTTGGTGCCGCTGGCGACCGAGAAGTCCGCACCGAGGTCCAGCGGGCGCTGGCCGAGCGGCGTGGCGAGGGTGTTGTCGACCGCGACCAGGGCGCCGCGCCGATGAGCCTCGTCGGCGAGCCGGCGGACGTCACACACATCGAGGCCGGGGTTGGAGGGCGTCTCGATCCACAGCAGCCGGGCGCCGTCCAGCACGTCGAGTTGGGCGTCCTGTGCGGTCGGGGCCGTACGCACCTCGATGCCGAAGCACTCCAGCCGGGTGCGGACGGCGGGCAGCAGCTGGTAGCCGTCGCTGGGCAGCACGACCGCATCGCCGGAGCGCAGCTGGGAGAAGAGCACGGCACTGATCGCCGCCATCCCGGAGGCGAACGCGACGGTGTGCGCGGTGCTGCCCGGGGACTCCAACTCCCCGATGGCGCGTTCCAGATGGGTCCACGTCGGGTTGGTGTCGCGGCCGTAGGTGTACGGGCCGGCGGCGTCGCCGGGGAGGTGGTAGTGGGCCGCGAAGACCGGTCCGGGCAGCGCAGGTTCGAAGGCTTCCGGCTCCGGGAGCCCGGCTCGTACGGCGCGGGTGCCGTCGCCCGTCATGCGTTCTCCTTCTCCTGCGGGTGGTACGTGGCCTCCTGCAGGTGGTGAGGGACCTGCGCGGGGTGCCGGTCGTCGGGCTCGGACGCGCGTGCCGGGAGCAGCGTCCGTGCGGTGAGCGCGGTGCGGACCTCGGCCAGCAGGCCGTCGCTGGCCATTTCGATCATCTCCAGGCACTCCTCGAAGCCCTCGAAACCGCCGTAGTAAGGGTCCGGGACATCGAGGTCGGCAGCGGCCTGAACCGCGTACGAACGCAGCAGCCGCACCTTGGCGGCGTCCTGCGGCGTGGGAGCCAGCCTGCGGAGCTCGCGCAGATGGCCGGAGTCGAGGGCGATCACCAGGTCGAGGCGGGCGAACCAGGAGGCGCGGAACTGCCGGGCGCTGTGGGCGGTCGGGTAGCCGGCCGCGCGCAGGACGTCGACGGTGCGCGGATCGGCGCCGTCACCCTCGTGCCAGCCGCCGGTGCCCGCGCTGTCCACCTCCACCAGGCCGTCGAGCCCGTCCTCCGCGACCCGGGCGCGGAAGACGGACTCCGCCATCGGCGACCGGCAGATGTTGCCGGTGCAGACGAAGCAGACGCGGTACGGAACGGTCAACGGTCAGTCCTCGTCGGGAAGGATCACGTGCATCGCCCAGGAGACGACCGAGACGATCACGCCACCGAGCACGGCCGTCCAGAAGCCGTGCACATGGAAGGCGAGGTCCGCCTTGCCGGCGAGCCAGGAGGTCAGCAGCAGCATCAGCGCGTTCACGACCAGCGTGATCAGGCCGAGGGTGAGGATGAACAAGGGGAGGGACAGCAGCTTCACGACGGGCTTCACGATGAAGTTGACCAACCCGAAGATCAGCGCCACGAGGATCAGGGTGAGTATCTTGCGGCCGGTGTTCTCGCCGGTCAGCGTGATGTCCTTGAGCAGCCAGATGGCCACGGCAAGCGCCGCGGCGTTGGCGATCGTCTTGACCAGAAAATGCTTCATGGTGAGATCGTCGCAGACGAGTGTGAATCATCAGAGGGGTGCGAACGGCATGAAGGCTTTCAGGCTGGAGGAACTGGAAGCAGAGAGGGTCGCGAACGACGGCGCTTATCTGCAGTTCATCCGGGAGCGCAACATGTCGATCGGGCTGTATGCGCTGGATGCCGGCAGCATCGATCCGCAGCGGCCGCACGCCCAGGACGAGGTGTACCTCGTCGTCAGCGGCCGGGGATTGATCACCGTCGGGGCGGAGACGGAGCCGGTGGCGCGCGGCAGCGTCGTCTACGTGCCGGCTGGGGTACCGCACAAGTTCCATCACATCAGCGAGGATCTGCGGGTGATGGTGGTCTTCTCTCCTCCTGAGAGCTAAGGGTCGGGACCCTGAAACCCGTAGGGGACAAGTCAGGGTTGAGCCAGGGCTGCGAGGCCCCCGCGGCGGTGTCCGGCGCCCTAGCATCGTGGGTGATGGAAGAGCCGGAGGCGGCGAGGCGGCAGGACCGCGGCCCGCGGACGGTGCCATCGGCGCTGAGACGCAGCGCACCGGACAGATAGCGCGGTACGGACAACGGTACAGAGAGCGCGACCGACAGAAAGCAGGGCAGAGCAGTGGCTGGTAAGGGGATATTCACAGGACTTCCGTGGTGGGTCACCTGGGTTGTGGTGCCCGTCATCCTGATCGTGGTCTTCGGCGGCCTGATCGCCTCCGCGCTCCACTTCCTGATCGGCCTGCTGTTCAAGGTCCTCATAGCGGCGGCTCTGATCGCGGGTGTCATCTACCTGGTCCGCCGCTTCACCGGCTCCTCGTCGTCCTCGTCGAAGACCGACTGGTAAGACACCGGACCTGCGCCGGGGACCGCCCACCGCGGCGGTCCACCCGCGTGTGGTTTCTCCGCCCCGGAGCCCACACGCGGGCAGCGGCTTCCCCTCTCAGCGGTCGCCCGCCCGGGCACCCACTTCTCCACAGTGGTTCGCGCCCGGGCACCCGCTTCCCCGGGGCGGGCGATCACCCACCCCGGCGGGCCCGGGGAGGTGGCCGGTCGAAGGGGAAGGTGCCGTCAGGCCCGAGCGCGACCTCGGGCGGACACGACCCCGGGCGGACACGACCCTCGGGCGGAAACAACCCTCGGGCGGAAACAACCCCGACTGACGCGACCCCGACTGACGCGACTCCGACGGTCGCGACGCTGGGCGAATGTGCCCCAGGGCGGCAGCGACCCAGGATGGACGTCGCTGGGAACGGCATCGCTTGCAACGGACATCGCTTCGAATGGGTGTTGCTTCGGGCGGAGGTGGGTCCCGGCGACGGCGGCGCCTGGACAAGTGTGGTCCGTAGGCAGGTCGGGCCGGGGTGGGGGTGGGCCTGGGTGACGGTGTCCGGCAAAGACCGAACGCAACCACGCCCCCGCCGCCGCATCAACTTCCCGCCGCATCAACTTCCCTTGAAGTTGCCGCTGGGCCAGGCGGGTTAACTCCCTCGGCTTTCGGCCTACCGGCGCGATGCGCGGAGCTAGAGTGCGGACCGCAGACGTCTTCCGGATGGTGACGTTCCGCATGTTGACGTTCTCACGGTGCCGCCTGGACATGACGCCCGGGCGGTGGCGTTCGGATGGTGGCGTGCGGATGTCGCGGTGCGGGTGGTGACGTTCGGGAGGCGCTGCATGAGGCGAGGCCGGGACGGGTGTCACCGCCGGGGGACGGGCGATGCGCGCGGGCGCGGGAGCGGTTCCCACGACCGGGGTGCCCGGGCCCCGCGGCGAGCGGAACCTGGGGGTTGGCGTTGGCAATGGCGAATGGCGAATCCGGCTCTCACCCCACCCTGATCGGATCGGTACAGCGGGCGCTCCGGTTGCTGGAGGCGGTGGGGGCGCACGAGGACGGGGCGCCCGCCAAACAACTCGCCAGAGAGACCGGACTGCCGCTGCCGACGACGTACCACCTGCTGCGGACCCTGACCCACGAGGGCTATCTGCGCCGGGAGAACGGCGTGTTCGTCTTCGGGGAGGCGGCCGAAGCCATCGGCCGGGCCGGGGCCAGGCGCCGGCAGCGGGCCCAGATCTCGGAGGCGCTGGCTCTCGCGGGCCGGGAGTTGGGAGCCGCCGTCTACTTCGCCGTCTACCGCGAGGGTGAAGTGGAGGTCGTAGCGGTGACCGACGACCCGGAACGGCCGCCGGTGGAGGAGTGGGTCGACTTCCGCAGCACCGCCCACGCCCACGCGATCGGGCAATGTCTGCTCGCTCAGCTTGACGACGCGACAAGGAAGGAGCATCTGGCCCGCTATCCCGTGCAGTCCATAACCCCGTTTTCCCTGGACACCGAGGACGATCTGCTGCGTCGTCTGGATACGGTGCGTCGCGGCCAGGCCGCCTACGAGCGCCACGAATATGCCCTCGGCACGGTCTGTGCAGCCATTCCCATCCAGGTCGGTGCGGCCGCGGCGGCCCTGGCGGTCTCGCTGCCCGCGGAAGAACTGCATCGATTGCGGTCCGTTACGGATCGACTACGAAAAATGGCGGAGGCGACACTAACGACACTCGCCTTCTCTATCAGTATCTGAAAACTCACTCCTTGTGATCTGCCTGCGCCTGGCCGACGATGGCGTCAATAGGGCTATGGGGGATGTTTCCCGGCCATCTCCGATCAAGTGCGGGGCAGTGGTTGATGACCGACACAGTTCAGGCAGAAGTGATCATGAGCTTCGTCGTCTCCGAGGAGCTTTCGTTCCGGATCCCGGTGGATCTCGACTTCGACAGCGCCGATCCGTATGCCGTCCGTCTCACCTTCGACCTGCCCGGCGATGCGCCCGTGACCTGGGCGTTCGGCCGTGAGCTGCTGCTGGACGGGCTGAGTCGGCCGTCCGGTGAGGGTGATGTGCGAATCGAACCGGCCTCGACCGCGCACCTCAGCGACGTCTTCATCAGCCTTCAAGTGGGCATCGAGCGTGCCCTGTTCCGGGTCAGCGCGGCGCCTCTGGTCGCCTTCCTGGACCGTACGGACCGGCTCGTCCCGCTGGGCAAGGAAGAGGTCTGCGACACCCTGGAAGCGGTCCTGGACCAGATCCTCACGGAGGCCCCCGCCGGCTGACCCGCCTCCGCCCCACCGGCCCCGGGAAAACAGGCCCAGCCGATCCCGCGTCTCCGGGTTCAGGCCCAACCGGGCCCGGACCCAACCGCGCCCGAGCGGTCCCCCGGTACGCCCTCCTCACCGCCGACGTCGCCTGCCGCGGCCTCCGCGGTGACTGGAGCTCGCCCGGGGGGTGGCTGCTGATTGCCCTGATGACCCAGCCGTCTGGTGCGTCCCGTAGCTACCCGACGGGGCCACTGCACCCCACGTGCCGGGGATGTCCGATGGGGCGGCTGCGCCGCGCGAGCCGGGGGTGGGCGGTGGGGACGTGGCACCCTCGGGCTCGGAGACATTCGGGCGGGCGCCTCTGCCTCGGGGGCTGGGCTTTTTGCGGTCTGCTGCGACGACCAGGGCTGCCAGTAGCGTCGTCAGGGGTACCGAGGCCACCAGGCCGATGCTGCCCACCAGGGTGCGGACGATTTCCTCGGCCACCACCTCGCTCGTGGCGACCGTGCCGACACTGCTCTGTGCGATGGAAAACAGCAAAAGCAACGGCAGGGCGGCGCCCGCGTAGGCCAGTACGAGGGTGTTGACGACGGAGGCGATGTGATCCCGGCCGATCCGCATTGCCGCGCCGTACAGCTTGCGCCAGCCGGCCGACGGGTCCGCCTCCCGTAGCTCCCAGATCGCCGCGGTCTGGGTGACCGTCACATCGTCGAGCACGCCCAGGGACCCGATGATGATCCCGGCCAGCAGCAGACCGCGGATCTCGATGTTCGGATAGAGGCCGTGCACCAGACCCGTGGTGTCGTCCGTATTGCCGGTCAGCAGTGCCCAGTTGATGAATACGGACCCCAGCAGCCCGATCAGCAGCAGCGACGCGAGGGTGCCGAGCACCGCGACCGAGGTGCGCGCCGTCAGGCCGTGGCACATGTACAGGGCGATCAGCATGATCGCGCTGCCCCCGACCACCGCCACCACCAGCGGATCGGAGCCCTGGAGGATCGCCGGCAGGATGAACAGCGTCAGGACGACGAAGCTGGCCGCCAGTGCCACCAGCGCCAGCACCCCGCGCAGCCGTCCCACGACGACGACCGCCAGGGCGAAGATGCCCGCCAGGATCCACATCGGCACGGACCGGTCGACATCGCTGACCGAGTACTGGAGTTCCTTGGGCGCCTTGGGGGAGTACGCCACCACGACGTCCTGTCCTGTGGAGTAGTGCCGGAGTGCGTCCGGCGTCACCACCGTCTGGAAGGTGCGTCCGGTGTTCTCGCCCGTGGTGACCTTGATCGTCGCCTGCTGGCAGGGCTTTCCCTTCGCCGCTTCCCCGGCCGGCTGTTGCCCGGTCGGCGACGGTGGCTGGGGCTGCTGCTCGGCATGGACGTCCGCGCAGTTGACCTCTGCGACCTTGATCACGCGGGCCCGTTCCGTGGGCTGGTCGAAGCCGACACCGGACGGTTTGTGCGGTGGTGCACCGCCCGGCCAGAGCACGACCAGGCCGACCGCCACCGCGGCCGCGAACGGGATCAGGACCGCCGCGATCACCTTGCGCAGATGCCGGGAAACGGGCGCGGCAGGTCCGTGGCCATGACTGTGCCCGTGGCCATGTCCGGGAGCATGACCTTGGGGGTGCGCCGGATCACGCCCGTGTTCATGCTCGGGCCCCTGGCCGCGAGCGTGCGCCTGCTCATGCCCATGTCCGTGCCCATCCCCCTGCGCGCCAGCCAGCGGACCAGTCGGTGGACCACCCTGCGCGCCGGACTGCGGGCGACCGGTCTGCGGGCGACCGGCCTGCGGACGACCGGCCTGCGGACGCCCGGGCTGAAGGTGGGGCTCGTGAGTGCTCACCGCCCGATCATTGCAAGATGTCCGGCTGCCCTCGCAAGACGTGCGGCCGCTGTCGGTGTTCCGTTCCGACGGGCCCCCTGTTCACCCCGCGGCATCGGCCGCTACCGTGGTGCCACCTTTGCAATCGCGGGAGCTCGGAGCACCGGGCTGAGAGGGCGCTGACCTTCGTCCCAGCGGTGTTTCACGTGAAACACCGGCGGACGGATACCGCTGCGTCGACCGCCGAACCTGTTACCGGGTAATGCCGGCGTAGGGAGTTGGGTCTTATGACTCTGCAGGATGCACGCACGCCCGAAAGCGGAAGCGGTGCCAGCGGCGAGCCGAAGGAGATCGGCTGGCACAAGGGCTATGTCTCCGGATCGCGCCCGGACCTGCGGGTACCGGTCCGGCGAGTGCACCTCACCAACGGCAAGGACGTGACGCTCTACGACACGTCAGGGCCATATACCGACCCGAACATCGAAACCGACGTCCGCCGTGGCCTGGCGCCGCTGCGGGAGAACTGGATCATCGGCCGCGGCGACACCGAGGAGTACGCGGGCCGGCCCCTGCGTCCGGAGGACGACGGCCTCAAGCACACCTCGCCGCGCGGCGGCCTCAAGAACCTCGACGCGGTCTTCCCCGGCCGCCCGCGCCAGCCGCGACGCGGCCGTGACGGCGCCGCGGTCACCCAGCTCGCGTACGCGCGGCGCGGCGAGATCACCGCGGAGATGGAGTACGTCGCCCTCCGCGAGAACGTGAGCCCCGAGTTCGTACGCGACGAGATCGCGGCGGGGCGGGCGGTGCTGCCGGCCAACGTCAACCACCCGGAGATCGAGCCGATGATCATCGGCAAGAACTTCCTGGTGAAGGTGAACGCCAACATCGGTAATTCGGCGGTCACTTCCTCCATCGAGGAGGAGGTGGAGAAGATGACCTGGGCGACGCGCTGGGGCGCGGACACGGTCATGGACCTCTCCACCGGCCGCAACATCCACACCACCCGCGAGTGGGTGCTGCGCAACTCCCCCGTCCCGATCGGCACCGTCCCGCTCTACCAGGCGCTGGAGAAGGTCGACGGCAAGGCGGAGGAGCTGACCTGGGAGATCTACAAGGACACCGTCATCGAGCAGGCCGAACAGGGCGTGGACTACATGACGGTGCACGCCGGTGTGCTGCTCCGCTACGTCCCGCTGACCGCCCGCCGCAAGACCGGCATCGTCTCGCGCGGCGGCTCGATCATGGCCGCGTGGTGTCTGGCGCACCACAAGGAGTCGTTCCTCTACACGCACTTCGAGGAGCTCTGCGAGATCCTCGCCTCCTACGACGTGACCTACTCGCTCGGTGACGGCCTGCGCCCCGGCTCCATCGCGGACGCCAACGACGAGGCGCAGTTCGCGGAGCTGAAGACGCTCGGCGAGCTGAACACCATCGCCAAGCGGCACGGTGTGCAGACGATGATCGAGGGCCCGGGACATGTCCCGATGCACAAGATCAAGGAGAACATCGACCTCCAGCAGGAGATCTGCGAGGAGGCCCCGTTCTACACGCTCGGGCCGCTGACCACCGACATCGCGCCCGCCTACGACCACATCACCTCCGGTATCGGCGCGGCGATGATCGCCTGGTGGGGCACCGCGATGCTCTGCTACGTCACACCCAAGGAGCACCTGGGCCTGCCGGACCGCGACGACGTCAAGACCGGCGTGATCACGTACAAGATCGCGGCCCATGCGGCGGATCTGGCCAAGGGGCACCCGGGCGCCCAGGAATGGGACGACGCGCTCTCCGACGCGCGCTTCGAGTTCCGCTGGGAGGACCAGTTCAACCTGGCTCTCGACCCGGACACGGCACGCGCCTTCCACGACGAGACGCTGCCCGCCGAGCCGGCCAAGACGGCGCACTTCTGCTCGATGTGCGGGCCGAAGTTCTGCTCCATGAAGATCAGCAGGAGCATCACGGAGCAGTTCGGCGGCGACGCGGACGCCACACCCGAGGAGGTCGAGGCCGGGATGCTGGAGAAGTCGAAGGAGTTCGCGGCAGCGGGGAACCGGGTGTACCTGCCGCTGGCGGACTGATCGGCTGACGGCGTGTGGGGCCCCAACGGGGCCCCACCAACGCCTCCTAGTCCGCCCCGTCGTCCGGCCCCCCGTGATCCGGGCTGGTGAAGTCCGGGCTGGAGTACCGCGGCCGGGCGGCCGAGGAGCCGGTTTCCGGGCTGGAGAACTCGGGACGGGTGTAACCGAGGGTCGGGATGCGGCTCTCGGAGACCGGGGTGCGGCGCGGGACGTAGCGGACCGGGTCGTCGTCCGGAGTGGCCGTGGGGTCGGCGAGCGCCTCGCGCAGAAAGGGCAGCAGCCCGCGCTCCAGCAGGGCGCGCCGCCACGCCTCCCGAGCCTGCTCCAGGGCCTCGTACAGCTCGTCGACTCTGGCGGACTCGGCGGACGGGCCGTTGCGCAGTGCGGTGACGACCAGGCAGGTCATCGCGACCAGGGAGCCGGCCGCGGTGAGCGCCGCGAACACCCAGCCGACGCTGATCAGCGGCTGCGCCAGCGACTTGTCGGGGCTGACCGCGCGCAGGACGTAGCCGATGACGAGAAAGAGCACGGCGGCGATACCGGCGAGGACCGGGGCGAGCACGGTGACCACCGCCGCCAGCCCGGCACCGGTGTTTCCGGCCTCGTCCGCGGCCGGGTCGGTGGCCGGTCCCGGTCCCCCCTCGGCGTCCTCCTCGTGCTCCCCGGCGGGCGCCACGGGGCCGGACGCCGGGCCGGAGGCGGCCGGTGCCGGTGCCCGCAGCTCGGCACGGAGCTGGACATAGCGTTGGTATTCGGCCGTTGCGCAGGCGGCGATGGCGGTGGTCGCGCTGAGCGCCATCGTGCGCAACTGCTCGTTGTTCAGATGCTTTCCCGTGGCGGCGGTGAGGTCGTCCGGGCGGTATTCCGCGGTACGCAGCGCCTCATCAAGGAGCCGCGCGAATTCCGCGCGGTCCTCGTTCAGCAGGTGCGGAGCGCTGTTCATGTGCATCCCCCGATGCTCCGTAGGGCCGTACGGCCGGCGTGGGCCGGGCAGTGGGCGGAAACGGAGGAGAGCCTGCTACGGATAGACCGATGGTAGAGCGACTCCGGTACGGGGTGACAGAGAGTTTGCGGAAATTGAGTAACCGCCCGACCGGATCCCGCCGGTGTCTCCCCCCGTCCCTGCCCGCACCGAATCGTCCCGCCGGTCCGGGGGATACCTGCCCCGGGAACGCTCAGCCAGTCAGGGGGAGTTGGACGACCAGCAGCTTTCCGGCCATCGTGATGCCGCCGTCCATGGCGATGGCCAGACCGTCGGCGTAGACGTGCGGACCGTCGACCGCGATGCCGTCGCCCTCGCCGTCCTCCGTGCCGACCTCGCCCAGGAGGTACGGGATCGGGCTGTGGCCGTGCACCACGCGGTCGCCGCCGTAGGCGTCCAGGAGTTCGCGTACGGCCTGCGAGCCGGACTCGTCGCGGAAGGCGAAGCGCTTGGTGAACTTCCGGAAGAGGTCCCAGACTTCGTCGGCGTCGCTGCGGGTGAGGACCTCGTGGACGGTGTCGTTGACGGCCTCGATGGAGTCGCCGTATTCGAGGTAGGCGGTGGTGTCGGAGTGTACGAGCAGATGCCCGTCCTCCTCCATCACGGCGTCCAGCCGGGCCATCCACTGCAGGTGGTGGTCCTCCAGGCGGTCCATGTCGGTCTTCTGGCCGCCGTTGAGGAGCCAGGCGGCCTGGAACGAGGCGGTGCCGGCGCCGGACTGCACGGGGGTGTCGCCGAACCGCTTGGCGCCCAGCAGCAGCAGCTCGTGATTGCCCATCAGGGCCTTGCAGTAGCCGCCGGCCGCCGCGGCCTCCGCGGACAGCTGCATGACCAGGTCGATCACGCCGATGCCGTCCGGGCCGCGATCGGTGAAGTCGCCGAGGAACCACAGCCGGGCGTTGCCGGCCGCCCAGCTGCCGTCGGCGTCGATCAGGCCCTCGGCGGCCAGCGCCTCGCGCAGCTCGTCGTAGTAGCCGTGCACATCGCCGACGACGTAGAGGGGGCCCATGCCCTCGGGCGCGTCGGAGCTCATGGCCGGGTCGGGGACCGGCGCGACGGACGGCCGGTCGATGAGCGTGTCGGTACGGCCCGGGGTGACGACCGGCAGGTCGCGGGCGGTCGGGGTGTAGTCCTCGGGCAGTTCGACCGGCGGCGCGGCCGGCGGCACCGCGGGGGGCGCAGGGGGCGCGGGGGGCGGTGCGACCGGGGGACCGGCGGGCAGATGGAGCGGCGGGCCGGCCGGCGGCACGGGGGATCCGGCGGACATTTCGGGCGGCGGAGCGGACGCCGGAGCTTGTCCACCCATGGTCCACACCATGGGTCCCTGACTGGCCCCCTGAGTCATCGACCCCTCCACCGTTGCGCCGCCGTGCACCTCTCGGACCTTGCCTGGTCGACGGCGGTCCGCGGTGTCGTGCGCCCATCATAGGAATGCCGGTCGCGGGTTGTGACGCACCCGGGGGTGGTCAATCCGCTGGAGCCTGGCATTCGCGGCTGATTTCTCCCGGGATCGCCCTGTTTTTTCTGCGTCAACGCGGGCGCTCTCGCGTCAATGCGGGCGCTCCGGCGTCGTCCGGCGCGCCCGCTCGTTCGTGTTCGGCGGCACGTTCAGTCGCCGGCGGGACCTCGTGGCGGGCAGATGGTCGTGCGTGGGGACCGCCGCTGGGAGGAGGTGCGCACGATCAGGTCGGTCGGTATCACCTGCTCGATCGGGCGTCCGGTGTCGAGCCCCTCGATGGCGTCGATGAGGATCTGCACGACGGCGGTGCCGATCCGGCGCGGCTTGAGGGAGAGCGTGGTGATCGGCGGTTCGGTCGTGGCGTAGACGGTGGATTCGCTGCAGCAGACCAGCAGCAGGTCCTCCGGGACGCGCAGGCCGTAGCGCCGGGCGGCGGCGAGCAGATCGGTGCCGTTGGGGTCGAAGAGGCCGTAGACGGCGTCCGGCCGGTCCGGGCGGGCCAGCAGCCGGTCGGCGGCCACCGCGCCCGCACACGGGTCGTGGGCCGGGTACGACTCGTAGACCGGATCCTGCCCGACCCGCTCGCACCAGCGCAGGTACGCCGTGGTCGAGAGGCGGGTGTAGGTGTCGGTGGTGGTGCCGGTGAGCAGGCCGATGCGGCGGGCGCCGGCGTCGGCGAGGTGGTCGAGCAGGCCGAGGACGGCGGCCTCGTGGTCGTTGTCGACCCATCCGGTCACCGGCAGCGCGCCGCCGGGGCGGCCGTCGGAGACCACCGGGATGCCGTGCCGGACGAGCTCGGTCACGACCGGGTCGCCGTCGGCGGGGTCGATGACGACCGTGCCGTCCAGGGCGACGTTGGACCATACGTCGTGCCGGGAGGTCGCGGGGAGGATGACCAGCGCGTAGCCGCGGGCCAGGGCTGCGGAGGTGGCCGCTCTGGCCATCTCGGCGAAGTAGGCGAACTCGGTGAAGGTGAAAGGTTCATCCCCGTACGTGGTCACGGTCAGGCCGAGGAGCCCCGACTTGCCGGTACGGAGGGTGCGGGCGGCTGCGGACGGGCGGTAGCCCAGCCGGTCGGCCACCTCGCGGACGTGGCTACGGGTGGCATCCGGAAGCCGGCCCTTGCCGTTGAGCGCGTCGGAGACGGTCGTGATCGACACACCGGCTGCGGCGGCCACATCGCGGATGCCCGCCCGCCCCAGCCGGCGACCGGTCGCCCGGCTCACCTGGTGCTTCCCTGCTGCTGTCATGGCGAGCCGATAGTAGGGCTCGATAGGGCCATTCGCGGGGCGTTGACTGCGATGATGGAAAGGCACGTTTCTGCAAGGTGATCTATCGTCAAATGACATACAAGCAAGGGAAGTTGGGGGTTGTGCTGGCTATTTGAGGGGCGAATTGCTGGCTCGACCTGTCGATCGGTTCAGGTCTCGAAGAGGTCTCAAGTCACCTTGACGAGGGACGCGCGCCACGGCGTAGGCCACCGGCGCGCGACTGTGAGTGGGGCGCGCCCCGACGGTCTCGCGCTGGCCCCGTCCGGGTGATCTTGGTGCACGGGTGCGGAGGGATGTGCCGGGCGCCCGATCTCTGTCGGGGCTGCCGCCGAACGGGTCAATCCTCTTAAGGTGTGCAGTATTGGAGATGGACGGGACGGTCGAGGAGGACCTGCGGTGAGCGAGAAGACCCCGAAGCTGCGTGCGGCGCTGGACGGCATCCCCACCTACAAGCCGGGGCGGCCGGCGCCGGCCGACGGTCCCGTCACCTACAAGCTGTCCTCCAACGAGAACCCCTATCCGCCGCTGCCGGGCGTCCTGGCGAGCGCGGTGACCGCCGCGGGGTCCTTCAACCGTTACCCGGACATGGCCTGCACGGGCCTGATGGCGGAGCTGGCCGACCGGTTCTCGGTGCCGGTGGAGCACCTGGCGACCGGCACCGGCTCGGTGGGCGTGGCCCAGCAGCTGATCCAGTCGACGGCCGGACCGGGCGACGAAGTGATCTACGCCTGGCGGTCGTTCGAGGCGTACCCGATCATCACCCAGGTGTCCGGGGCCACCTCCGTGCAGGTCCCGTTGACCTCCGGTGAGGTGCACGACCTCGACGCGATGCTCGCCGCGATCACCGACCGGACCCGGCTGATCTTCGTCTGCAACCCCAACAACCCCACCGGCACCGTCGTCCGCCGCGCGGAGCTGGAGTCGTTCCTGGACCGGGTGCCGGGGAACGTCCTGGTGGTGCTGGACGAGGCGTACCGCGAGTTCATCCGCGACGCCGAGGTGCCGGACGGGATCGAGATCTACCGCGACCGTCCCAATGTCTGCGTGCTGCGGACCTTCTCCAAGGCGTACGGCCTGGCGGGGCTGCGGGTGGGCTTCGCAGTGGCGCACGAACCGGTGGCCGCCGCGCTGCGCAAGACGGCGGTGCCGTTCGGGGTGAGCCAGCTCGCGCAGGACGCGGCGGTGGCGTCGCTGCGCAGCGAGCAGGCCCTGCTGGAGCGGGTGGACGCCCTGGTGGCCGAGCGGGCGCGGGTGGTCGACGGGCTGCTCGGGCAGGGCTGGACGGTGCCCGAGACCCAGGCCAACTTCGTCTGGCTGCGGCTGGGGGACCGGACCACCGACTTCGCGGCGGCCTGTGAGCGGGCCGGTGTGGTGGTGCGGCCGTTCGCCGGTGAGGGCGTCCGGGTCACGATCGGGGAGACCGCGGCGATGGATCTGTTCCTGCAGGCGGCGGAGGATTTCCGCAAGGCGCTGTAAGCCGCCGAAAGGCGCCGGAAGGCGCACCGGAAGGCGCTGCAAGGCGTTGCAGAGGAGTGGCACGGCAAAGGCCGCGGGTCCGTCGACCCGCGGCCTTCGCCGTGGGGTGCGGGGCTGCTCACGCCTGCTGTACGTGGATGGGGTCGCCGCTGCGGACGGTGGCCAGTGTCCGCGGATCGCCGTCGATGCGGCCCAGCACGTTGCAGGGGGAGGCCAGCCGGGGTTCGTCGCCCTCGGAGATCGGCGTGGGGCCGTAGGGGAGCGCGAGGGCGTTGCCCGGTGGCCAGAAAGCGACGGTGCCGGCCCCGACGACCTGGCGGGCGTCGGGTTCCAGGGCGGGCGAGAGCCCGGTGTCGAAGTAGACCTCCTCGCCCCAGGTGCGGGCGGTGGCGTCGACCGGGAGGGCGGCCATGAGTGCCGCCGCGGTCGGGGTGTCGTCGAGGGTCGCGGTCAATTGCCCGGCGGGCCAGCTGATGCGGATCTTCATGGCGACGAATTCAACAATGTGTTGAAGCCTTGCGGAAGGGGGCTTCCACACTCGGAGAAAGGCCCCCCGCAACCTCGGCGGACGTATTCATACGCCATGGATTCGAGCGTGACCGCAGTCACGTACCCCCCTTACTCAAGGGCGAGGAGGCATGGGAGATAATTGCTTGTGAATGTGAACGCGTTCACAAGCCCGTCCCGGTATTTACCGCTTTGTGTGACGCAAAAGGGACATTGCCGCTGGTGAGTGGCGAGGTAAGGAGCACGGCATGGAACTGGCCTTGGCGCCGGAGACTCTGGCGCGATGGCAATTCGGCATCACCACCGTCTACCACTTCCTCTTCGTCCCCCTGACGATCTCCCTCGCCGCTCTGGTGGCCGGACTCGAGACCGCATGGGTGCGCACGGGCAAGCAGCAGTACCTCAAGGCCACGAAGTTCTGGGGCAAGCTGTTTCTGATCAACATCGCGATGGGTGTCGTCACCGGCATCGTGCAGGAGTTCCAGTTCGGCATGAACTGGTCCGACTACTCGCGGTTCGTCGGTGACGTCTTCGGTGCCCCGCTGGCCTTCGAGGCGCTCATCGCGTTCTTCTTCGAGTCGACCTTCATCGGCCTGTGGATCTTCGGCTGGGACAAGCTGCCCAAGAAGATCCACTGCTTCTGCATATGGATGGTCTCCATAGGCACGATCCTGTCGGCGTACTTCATCCTGGCCGCGAACTCCTGGATGCAGCATCCGGTCGGCTACAAGTACAACGCCACCACCGGACGCGCCGAGCTCACCGACTTCTGGAAGGTGCTGACCCAGGACACCACCCTGGTCGTCGTCTTCCACACGCTGACCGCCGCCTTCCTGACGGGCGCCGCGTTCATGGTCGGCATCTCCGCCTTCCACCTGATGCGCAAGAAGCACATCAAGGTCATGCGGACCTCGCTGCGGCTCGGGCTGATCACCCTGGTCATCGCCGGCATCCTCACCGCGGTCAGCGGTGACACGCTCGGCAAGGTCATGTTCAAGCAGCAGCCGATGAAGATGGCCGCCGCCGAGGCGCTCTGGGACAAGGAGGCGCCGGCGCCGTTCTCGGTCTTCGCCTACGGGGACGTGGAGAAGGGCCACAACAAGGTGGCCATCGAGATACCCGGCCTGCTCTCGTTCCTGGCCCATGACGACTTCTCGTCGCCGGTCCCCGGCATCAACGACGTCAACAGGTCCGAGCAGCAGAAGTTCGGCCCCGGCGACTACCGGCCCAACATCCCCGTCGCCTACTGGGGCTTCCGCTGGATGATCGGCTTCGGCATGTCGTCGTTCGCCATCGGGCTCGCCGGGCTCTGGCTCACCCGCAAGAAGTTCTGGCTGTCGCCCGGACTGCGCACGGGCGACGAGGAACCACCGAAGCTCGCACTCACCAAGAACAAGGTGCTCGGCGCCCGCCTCAGCAAGTGGTACTGGTCGCTCGCCTTCGTCACCCTCGGCTTCCCGCTGATCGCGAACTCGTGGGGCTGGATCTTCACCGAGACGGGCCGGCAGCCCTGGGTCGTCTACGGCGTGCTGCGCACCTCCGACGCGGTCTCCCCCGGCGTCTCGCAGGGCGAGGTGCTCACCTCGATGATCGTCTTCACCACGCTCTACGCGATCCTCGCCGTGGTCGAGGTCAAGCTGCTGGTGAAGTACATCAAGGCCGGGCCCCCGGAGCTCACCGACGACGACCTCAACCCGCCCACCAAGATCGGCGGGGACAGCGCCGACGCCGACCGGCCGATGGCCTTCTCGTACTAGGAGGCGACCGTGCAACTCCACGACGTCTGGTTCGTTCTCATCGCCGTCCTGTGGGCCGGATACTTCTTCCTCGAAGGATTCGACTTCGGGATCGGCGTCCTCACCAAGCTCCTCGCCCGCGACCGCGGCGAGAAGCGGGTACTGATCAACACCATCGGCCCGGTCTGGGACGGCAACGAGGTCTGGCTGCTCAGCGCGGGCGGGGCGACCTTCGCCGCCTTCCCCGAGTGGTACGCGACCCTGTTCTCCGGCTTCTACCTGCCGCTGCTGCTCATCCTGGTCTGCCTGATCGTGCGCGGCGTGGCCTTCGAATACCGCGCCAAGCGGCCCGAGGAGCGCTGGCAGCGCAACTGGGAGCACGCGATCTTCTGGACCTCGCTGCTGCCCGCGGTGCTGTGGGGCGTGGCGTTCGGCAACATCGTGCACGGCGTGAAGATCGACGCACACAAGGAGTACGTCGGCGGACTGCTCGACCTGCTCAACCCGTACGCGATCCTGGGCGGCCTGGTCACGCTCACGCTGTTCACCTTCCACGGCGCGGTGTTCGCCTCGCTCAAGACGGTGGGGGACATCCGGGAGCGGGCGCGCAGGATGGCGGGTGTCGTCGGACTGATCGCCGCCGTGCTCGCGCTCGGCTTCCTGGGCTGGACCCAGGCGGACAAGGGCGACGGCAGCAGCCTGATCGCCATGATCGTCGCGGTGGTCGCGCTGGTCGCGGCGCTGGGGGCCAACAGGATCGGGCGCGAGGGATGGGCGTTCGCCTGCTCCGGGATCACCATCGCGGCGGCGGTCGCCATGCTGTTCCTGACGCTCTTCCCGAACGTCATGCCGTCCACGCTGAACGAGAGCTGGAGCCTCACGGTCAGCAACGCCTCGTCCAGCCCCTACACCCTGAAGATCATGACCTGGTGTGCGGGGATCGCCGCGCCCCTCGTGATGCTCTACCAGGGCTGGACCTACTGGGTGTTCCGTAAGCGCATCGGCACCCAGCACATCGCCGAATCCCACTAGCCGATACGCCGCCCCTCGGGGCGGCCCGGCAGGATGGAATGTTTCACGTGAAACCCGTCGACCCGCGCCTGCTCCGTTACGCCCACGCCACCCGCGGCTTCCTCATCGCGGTGGTGGTCCTCGGGCTGGCCGGAGCGGGCCTGGTCGTCGGCCAGGCGATGCTGATCGCCGAGATCGTGGTCGGTGCCTTCCGGCACGGCCTCGGTCCCGGCGGTCTGGCCACTCCTCTTGCACTGCTCGCGGCCGTTTCGGTGGGGCGCGGACTGGTCTCCTGGCTCACCGAGTTGGCCGCGCACCGCGCCGGCGCGGCGGTCAAGTCCGAGCTGCGGATGCGGCTGGTCGAGCGGGCGGCGCGACAGCGTCCGGAGCGGGCAACCGGTGAGCTGACCACGCTCGCCACCCGCGGCATCGACGCCCTCGACGACTACTTCTCCCGCTATCTGCCGCAGCTGGGGCTGGCGGTCGTCGTCCCGGTCGCGGTCCTGGCCCGGATCGTCACCGGCGACTGGATCTCCGCGCTGACGATCGTCCTCACCCTGCCGCTGATCCCGCTGTTCATGGTCCTCATCGGCTGGGCCACCCAGTCGCGGATGGACCGCCAGTGGCGGCTGCTGGCCCGGCTGTCCGGGCACTTCCTCGACGTCGTCGAAGGCCTGCCCACCCTCAAGGTCTTCGGCCGGGCCAAGGCCCAGGCCGCCGCGATCCGCACCATCACCGGCGAGTACCGGCGCGCGACGCTGCGCACCCTGCGGATCGCCTTCCTCTCCTCGTTCGCCCTGGAACTGCTCGCCACGATCTCCGTCGCCCTGGTCGCGGTCGGTATCGGCATGCGGCTGGTGAACGGCGAACTCGATCTGTACACCGGGCTGATGGTGCTGGTGCTCGCGCCCGAGGCGTATCTGCCGCTGCGGCAGGTGGGGGCGCAGTACCACGCGGCGGCCGAGGGGCTCGCCGCGGCGGAGGAGATCTTCGCCGTGCTGGAGGCGCCGCTGCCCACGCCCGGCACCGCGCCGGCGCCCGAGGGCACCGCGCTGACCGTCGAGAACCTCGTGGTCCGCCACCCGGGACGGACCGCGGACTCGCTGCCCGCGACCTCGTTCGAGGTCCGCCCCGGCGAGACCGTCGCCCTGGTCGGCCCCTCGGGCGCGGGCAAGTCCACACTGCTCGGCGTGCTCCTCGGCCTCACCGCGCCGACCGGTGGCCGGGCCCTGGTCGACGGCCGCGACATCGCCGAGCTCTCCCCCGACAGCTGGCGGCAGCGGATCGCCTGGGTGCCCCAGCGTCCGCAGCTGTTCGCCGGGACCGTCGCCGAGAACGTCCGGCTGGCGCGGCCGGACGCGGACGACGCGGCCGTGCGCACCGCGCTCGCGGACGCCGGTGCGCTGGACTTCGTCGAGGCGCTCCCCGACGGCCTGGCGACCCGGCTCGGCGAATCCGGTGCCGGGCTCTCCGCCGGCCAGCGGCAGCGGCTGGCGCTGGCCCGGGCCTTCCTCGCCGACCGCCCGATCCTGCTGCTGGACGAGCCGACCGCGAGTCTGGACGGCGGGACCGAGGAGGCGATCGTCGCCGCGGTCGGCCGGCTCGCCGCGGGCCGGACCGTACTGCTCGTCGTCCACCGCCCGGCACTGCTGGCGGTGGCCGACCGGGTGGTGCGGCTGCCGGGCGCCGACACCCCTTCCGACGTGCGGGAACCGGCGGTGGACGCGGGCGTACGGGCCGGCCGGGGCGCGGTCCCGGACGCCCCCACCGCCGATCCGACCTCCGATCCGCTCGACCTCGCCCCCACCCGGGCCTCGGCCCCGGCCCGCCTGCGGCGGATGGCGCGGGCCCGGCGGGCGCGGTTCGCGCTGGCGCTGCTGCTCGGCAGCCTCGCACTGGGCAGCGCGGTGGGCCTGATGGCCACGTCCGGCTGGCTGATCTCGCGGGCCGCGCAGCAGCCGCCGGTGCTCTACCTGATGGTGGCGGTGACCGCGACCAGGGCGTTCGGCATCGGGCGCGCGGTCTTCCGGTACGCCGAGCGGCTGGTCTCCCACGACGCGGTCTTCCGCATGCTCGCGGACGTCCGGGTCGCCGTCTTCCGGCGGCTGGAGCGGCTGGCGCCGGCCGGGCTCGCCGGGCGCCGGCGCGGCGACCTGCTGTCGCGGCTGGTCGCGGACGTCGATGCGGTGCAGGACCACTTCCTGCGCTGGCTGCTGCCCGCCGGGGCGGCGGCGCTGGTCGGCGCGGGCGCGGTCGGCTTCACCGGCTGGCTGCTGCCCGAGGCCGGCGCGATCCTGGCCGCCGGGCTGCTGCTCGCGGGAGCCGGGGTGCCGCTGCTCTCGGCCGCGCTGGCCCGGCGGGCGGAGCGGCAGCTGGCCCCGGCCCGTGGCCGGCTCGCCACCCGGGTCGTCGATCTGCTGACCGGGACCGCCGAGTTGACGGTGGCCGGCGCGCTGCCGGCCCGTACGGAAGCGGTGCGGCGGGCGGACCGTGAGCTGACCCGGATCGCGTCCCGGTCGGCGACCGTGGCGGGCACCGGCGCCGGGCTCTCGGCGCTGCTGTGCGGGCTGACCGTCGTCGCCGCCGCGCTCGTCGGCGTCCAGGCGGTGCACGCCGGGCGGCTGGACGGGGTGGCGCTGGCCGTCGTCGTGCTCACCCCGCTCGCCGCGTTCGAGGCGGTGACGGGGCTGCCGCTGGCCGTGCAGTACCGGCAGCGGACCCGGCGCGCGGCCGAGCGGGTCTTCGAGGTGCTGGACGCGCCCGCACCGGTGCGCGAACCGGCCGCCCCCGCGACGGCCCCCGGGACGCCGTTCCCGCTGGTCGTGCGCGGTCTGACCGCCCGCCACGCCGGGCAGGACCGGCCCGCCCTGGACGGGGTGGACCTCACGCTGGCGGCCGGCCGCCGGATCGCCGTGGTCGGCCCGTCCGGGTCCGGCAAGACCACTCTGGCGCAGGTGCTGCTGCGCTTCCTGGACCGGGAGGCGGGCACGTACACGCTGGACGGAACGGACGCCCAGGCGCTGGCCGGTGACGCGGTCCGGCGGCTGGTCGGGCTGTGCGCGCAGGACGCGCACCTCTTCGACAGCTCGCTGCGGGAGAACCTCCGGCTGGCGCTGCGGGACCGGAGCACCGGTCCGGGCGAGGACGGGGACCGGGTGCTGTGGGACGCGCTCGACCGGGCCCGGCTCGCCGACTGGGTGCGCGGGCTGCCCGACGGCCTGGACACCATGGTCGGCGAGCACGGTGCCCGGCTCTCCGGCGGCCAGCGACAGCGGCTGGCGCTGGCCCGTGCGCTGCTCGCGGACTTCCCGGTGCTCGTCCTGGACGAGCCGGCCGAGCACCTCGACCTGGCCACCGCGGACGCGCTGACCGCCGATCTGCTGGCCGCGACCGAGGGCCGGACGACGCTGCTGATCACTCATCGCCTCACCGGGCTCGACGCCGTCGACGAGGTGCTGGTGCTGGACGGCGGACGGGTCGTGCAGCGTGGCGGCCCGGCGGAGCTGGCCGCGGCCGACGGCCCGTTCCGGCGGATGCTGGAGCGCGAACGGGCGGTGGACGCGGCCTACGGCATGGCACCGACGCTCTGACGGCTTTGCAGGTGAATAGCCTCTTATGGGGCGTCTCATTAGGCTCAAGGGCATGGATCGCGCCGGCCGCACGGACCCGCCCAGCCCCGACCCCATGCACGCCGCCACCGAGGCCACCCGCAGCCTGCAGGGCCTGTCCTCCGAGCTGACCGCCCGGGTACCGCAGCTCATGGAGGCGATGCGCACGGTCGGCGCGGGGCTCGATCTGCACATCACGCTCGACCGGATCGTGCAGACCGCGGCCGAACTCGCCGACGCGCGCTACGCCGCCATCGGGATCATCGACGACGCCCGCGAGGGGCTCTCGGACTTCGTGACGTACGGCGTCGGCGCACAGGAGCACGAGCGGATCGGCGCGCTCCCGGACGGCCACAAGGGGCTGCTCGGCGCGCTCGTCCACGACCCCGGACCGCTGCGCCTCGCCGACCTCACCCAGGACCCGCGCGCGGCCGGTTTTCCCCCGGAGCACCCGCCGATGCGCACCTTCCTGGGGGTGCCGATCCGCGTCCAGGGCGAGATCTTCGGCAACCTCTACCTGACCGAGAAGCGCGGCGGCGGCGAGTTCAGCGAGGAGGACCTGCACATGGTCCGGGTGCTCGCCACGGAGGCGGGCATCGCGATCGGCAACGCCCGGATGTACGCGGCGACCCGCCAGCGGGAACGGTGGATCGACGGTTCGGTGGCGGTGACGACCGAGCTCCTTGCGGGCAGCGACGTCGACGACGCGCTCGCCGTGGTTGCCGAGCAGGCCAGAAAGCTGGCGGATTCGGCGGCGGGCATCGTGCTGCTGCCCGACGACGAGGGCGGGCTGGAGATCGTCGCCGTATCGGCCGACGACCCCACCGGCATCCTGGGGACGCACATCCCGCCCGACAGCCCGGTTGCCCGCCAACTCCTCGACGGCGAGCCGGTGTTCGTCGACGACTCGGCCAGCGACCCCCGGATGGTCACCGACATCGCGGCCCGCTTCGGGCCCAGCATGCTGCTGCCGCTCAAGAGCGGCGGCCGGGTCCTGGGCACCCTCGCCACCCCGCGGTCCCGGGGCGCCCGGCCGTTCTCCGCCGCCGAGCGGACGCTGGCCACCCAGTTCGCTGCGCAGGCCGCGCTGGCACTGGTACTGGCCGACGCCCAGCGCGACCGGGAGCGGCTGGCGGTCTACGAGGACCGCGACCGGATCGCCCGTGACCTGCACGACCTCGTCATCCAGCGGCTCTTCGCGACCGGCATGATGCTGGAGGGCGCCCAGCGCAGGTCCGTCGTCCCGGAGGTGGCGGCGGGCATCGGCAAGGCCGTCGACGAACTGGACGTCACCATCCAGGAGATCCGGACCGCGATCTTCGCGCTCCAGCAGGGCCCGGTGGAGGCGCCGTCGGGCCTGCGCACCCGGGTGCTGCGCGAGATCGGCACCGCCGCCGTACCGCTCGGCTTCCAGCCGTCGGCCCACTTCGTCGGCCCGGTCGACTCCCGGATCGGCGAGCTGACCGGCAAGAACCTGATCGCCGCGCTGCGCGAGGCGCTGTCCAACGCCTTCCGGCACGCCCACGCCTCCCGGATCGACGTCGTCGTCGATGCGACGGTCCGGCTGCCGGACGGCACCGAAGGGGTCCGGCTGACCGTCGCCGACGACGGCATCGGCATACCGCCCGGCGGCCGCCGCAGCGGTCTGAAGAACCTCACCAAGCGCGCGGAGTCGCTGGGCGGCTCCAGCACGTACGGGCCCGGGGTGGGCGAGGACGGCGCGGGCACGACGGTGGTCTGGGAGGCGCCGCTGTGAGCCGCCGCGCCGATCGGCCGCCGCTCAGGGGCGCGCGGCACCCCGCTCGGCGCACCGCCGCAGAATCTGCTCGATGACCAGCGCGACGCCGTCCTCGTTGTTGGACGCGGTCCGGCCCGTGGTGGCGGCCAGCACCTCCGGATGGGCATTGGCCATGGCGTACGAGGTGCCGGCCCAGCTCAGCATCTCGATGTCGTTCGGCATGTCCCCGAAGGCGACGACCTCCTCCCGGGAGATCCCGCGTTCGGTACAGCAGTGGGCCAGGGTGCCGGCCTTGCTGACGCCCGGGCCGCTGATCTCCAGGAGGGCGGTGGGGCTGGAGCGGGTGAACGAGGCCAGATCGCCCGCGGCCGACCGGGCCAGCGCGAGGAAGGTGTCCGGTTCCAGGTCGGGGTGGTGCGCGAGCAGCTTGATGACCGGCTGGTCGGGGAAGGCGGGCGGCTCCGCGCCGGCCGCCGGGCCGTCGGGGCCCAGCGGCGCCACGAAATCGTCCGCCAGCAGCTTCTCGACCGGTGCCACGACCGCGGCCGGGTCCAGCAGGAGCGGCGGGTACTGCGGTTCGTAATGGATGCCGCTGGTGCGCTCGACGGCGAACGAGGTGCCGGGCGCGGCGCTGCGCAGCGCGTCCACGACCTCCCGCGCGAGCGCCTGGTCCAGCGGGCTGACCTCGACGATCCGGCCGCCGCGGTGCAGATCGACGACGGCCGCGCCGTTGGCGCAGATCGCCAGGCCGTGGCCGTGCACATGGTCGCTGACCACGTCCATCCAGCGGGCCGGGCGTCCGGTGACGAAGAACACCTCGATGCCGGCCCGCTCGGCGGCGGCGAGCGCGGCGATGGTCCGCTCGGACACCGTCTTGTCGTCGTGCAGCAGGGTGCCGTCGAGGTCGGTGGCGATCAGCCGGGGCACGACGGCCGGTTCGGGCAGCACGGCCGGTCCGGGGGCAACGGCCGGTTCGGGCGCCCGGGGTGGCGTGGCGGAGGCATCAGTCACGGGCCCATCTTCCCGCACCAGTGCGCACAGGAGTGCGGTGGGTCGCGCGGATGAGCCGGTGAGGGGACCGGGCGGCGGACGGGATGCGAGGCCGCTTACCGGCCAGGGTGCTGTCCGGACCCACGACGGCCGACTCCGTGCGGTGGCCGGAGGCGATCGTGGGGAACACCCGGACGGCCGTACGCTCGAAGGCATGCGACTGAGCACCGTGATACTTCCCGTCCGCCGCTGGTCCGAAGGTGGGCGGGAGGTGTGGCAGCGCGCCGAGGAGCTGGGCTTCCACGCCGCCTACACCTACGACCACCTGTCCTGGCGGAGCTTCCGCGACCAGACCTGGTTCGGGGCCCTGCCGACCCTGACCGCCGCCGCGGCCGCGACCTCCCGGCTGCGCCTGGGCACCCTTGTGACCTCACCGAACTTCCGGCATCCGGTCACCCTCGCCAAGGAACTGATCTCCCTCGACGACCTCAGCGGCGGCCGGTTCACCCTGGGCATCGGCGCCGGCGGCAACGGCTTCGACGCCACCGCCCTCGGCCAGGAGCCCTGGTCGCCGCGGGAGCGGGCGGACCGCTTCGGCGAGTTCGTGCCGCTGCTCGACCGGCTGCTGACCGAGGACGTGGTCTCGTACGAGGGCGAGCACTACTCCGCGCACGAGGTCCGCAACATCCCCGGCTGTGTGCAGCGGCCGCGGCTGCCGTTCGCGGTGGCCGCCACCGGGCCGCGCGGCCTGAAGCTCGCGGCCAAGTACGGCCAGGCGTGGGTGACGACGGGTGACCCCAAGGTCTCCAACGGCGGCGGTAGCTCGGCCGACTCCCTGGAGGCGGTGCGCGGGCAGTGCGAACGGCTCGGCAAGGCCTGTGCCGAAATCGGCCGCGATGCCGGCGAGCTGGAGAAGATCATGCTCTCCGGCTTCACCCCGGACCGGCCGCTGGACTCCGTCGACGCGTTCGTGGATTTCGCCGGGAACCACGCCGCGCTGGGCTTCGACGAGCTGGTCGTCCACTGGCCGATCGCCGATTCGCTCTTCGCGGCGGACCTGGACGTCTTCGAGCGGATTGCCACGGACGGGCTGGCGCAGCTCGGCTCCGAGTAGGGGCGGGGGCCGGGCTGCGGCTGGTTTCACGTGAAACACGCCGCCCGGCTCTCACGTGAAACCCGCCGCCCGGCCCGCCCTGACGAGCCCGGTCGTTCGCTCACCTCCGCTTTACCCCGTATATAGCCCGGAAGAGGGAGAATCGGGACAGCGGCGCAGTGTGGCGGCCGTGGCGCGCCGGGCGGGACCGGCGATGCGAGCGGGCCGGCGCACTGCGCGAAGTGCGGTGTTCGTGGAGGAGCCATGGCACAGACCCGATTCGCCCCGGACCGCGGGCTGACCTCGCGGATGGTCACGACGATGTTCTTCATCGGGCTGCTGTACGTCGTGGTCGTCGGCGTGCTGGTGGTCCTGCTGAAGGGCGCCTGGGTGGTGGTGCTGCTGATCGCGGGAGCCCTGTTCGTCGCGCAGTTCTGGTTCAGCGACCGGATCGCGGCCTTCAGCATGGGCGCGCACGAGGTCACGCCGGAGCAGGCGCCCGTGCTGCACGGCGCCGTGGACCGGCTGTGTGCCCTGGCCGACATGCCCAAGCCGCGGGTCGCGATCGCCGAGTCGGACGTGCCGAACGCCTTCGCCACCGGCCGCAACCAGAAGAACTCGATGGTGTGCGCCACCACGGGCCTGCTTCGACGGCTGGAGCCGGAGGAGCTGGAGGGCGTGCTGGCCCACGAGCTCTCGCATGTCGCGCACCGCGATGTCGCGGTGATGACCATCGCGTCGTTCCTCGGCGTCCTGGCGGGGATCATCACCCGGGCCGCCCTGTGGAGCGGCGTCGGGCGCAACAACCGGGACCAGAACGCGGCCATCGCCGTGCTGATCGTCACCGCCGTCAGCGCGGTCGTCTACGCGATCAGCTTCCTGCTGACCCGGCTGCTGTCCCGTTACCGCGAACTGGCCGCCGACCGCGCCGCCGCGCTGCTGACCGGCCGCCCCTCGGCACTGGCCGCCGCACTGACCAAGGTCACCGGGCAGATCGCCCGGATCCCGACCGAAGACCTGCGCAAGGCCCAGCCGTACAACGCCTTCTTCTTCGCGCCGGCGTTCAACAAGGAGAGCTTCCACCGGATGCTGTCCTCCCACCCGACGCTGGAACAGCGCCTGGACCAGCTGGGCCGGATCGCGGCGCAGCTCGGGGCGTGAGGCGGCCGTGACGATCACCGGCCCGGCCTGACGGTGCGGGCCGGCCCCTCCAGGAGCAAGGAGTACCCCGCACATGGGATTTCTGGACGCTCTCCTCGGCCGCAGCAAGCCGGTACGCCCCGATCTGGACCAGCTCTTCGCGCTGCCGTCCGCCGCCGTCACCCTCGAAGCCGCGGCCGGATTCACGCCCACCGGCCTCGGGTCGGTGTGCTTCGCCAGTGTGGAGGGCGGTGCGTTCTCCCGTATCCAGGAGGAGGCCCGATCTCTGCTGGACGGGCCGGTGGAGTTCCACCAGGACGCGTACGGCTACACCTGGCTGCTCGTACGGCATTCGCCGGAGGACGTGGCGGGCCTGGTCAACGACCTGCACGCGGTCAACACGTCTCTGGAGGAGGCGGGTTTTGGGCCGCAACTACTGTGCTCGCTGCTCGGCTTCCGTGACGACCGGCAGCGGTCGCTCGCGCTGGTCTACCTCTACAAGAGGGGCACGTTCTACCCCTTCGCGCCGAAGCCGGGTGGCGGGGAGAAGCGCGAGAATCCGCTCGAACTGCAGGTCAGGGCGCTGCTCGGGGATGATCTGACGGTCGAGAAGGACCTGGCGCGGTGGTTCCCCGTGTGGGGTGCGCCGGGGCTGTGATCCCTCGGGTGAACGGCTGGGCGGTACGGCTCACCCGGGGAAGCGGAGGAAGGGGGCGGGCACCCGGTCGGTGAGCCAGACGCCGTTCGCGCTGACCTGGAAGACGTGCCCGGCCCGGTGCATCGCCGCGGCGTCCACGACCAGAACCACCGGTTTGCCGCGCCGGGCGCCCACCCGGGTCGCGGTGTCCCGGTCCGGCGAGAGATGGACCGCGTGCCGCCCCATCGGCAGGAGCCCCTCCTCACGGATGGCGGCCACATGGCGCGCCACCGTGCCGTGGAAGAGGTGTGCGGGAGGTTCGGCCGGCGGCAGTCCGAGGTCCACCCCTAGGGAATGGCCCTGGTTGGCGCGTATGCGGCCGTCCTCGATGGTGAAGCGCTGTTTGTCGTTGCCGGCCACCACGGCCGCCAACTCGTCCCGCGAGAACCGGAATCCGTGGGCCGCGGCCGCCGCCATCAGGTCATCGACGGGCACCCACCCCTGGGCGTCGAGGGTGAGGCCGATCCGCTCCGGTGCATGGCGCAAATGCTTCGACAGGTACTTCGAGAGACGCACGGAGCGCTGGGTGTTCATGCCTCCAGGGTGCCGCGCCGGGCGCCTCGGAGGCATCCGTATTCACGTCCCGTCGGTCTCGTCCCCCTTCGGGCCCTCGGCGTTTTCTCCGTGTGCTTCGTGGCTTCGTCCGTGTCCTTCGTGCTGGGCGTGCGCGAGCTCGCTGGCCCGCCGTGCCTTGGCGGTGGTCACCTGCTCGGCCGCCCAGCGGGCCCATTCCTCCTGGGCCGCCGACATCCGCAGGCCGTACTCCAGGGCGATCCGTCCGTAGACCGAAATCATCTCGTCGTCCCACTGGGCGTTCTCGTCGACCTGCTCGCACATCGCGCGGGTGCGCGCGGCGAGTTCGGCCTGGTGGAGGAGGAAGGCCTGAGCTTCGAGCGGCGTGACGATGCCGAGGAAGAAGACGCGCAGCAGGCCGTCATCGCGCTGCGGGCCGCTCGGCTCGACCTGGGTGAGCCAGTGGCGCAGCTCCGTCAGGCCCTCGTCGGTGATCGCGTATTCCTTGCGGCCGCGGGGGCCGTGGGCGGTGACCTCGACCATGCCTGCGGTGGTGAGCTTGCCGAGCTCGCCGTACACCTGGCTCTGTGTGGCGGGCCAGACCATCGAGAGCGTGGCGTTGAACAGCTTCATCAGGTCGTAGCCGCTTGCCGGGGCTTCGGACAGCAGGCCCAGCACGGCATGTCTCAGGCTCATGACCGGCACATTACCTTCCACTGTTGACATGTCAAAGGGAGACCTTCTACATTCGACATGTCGAAGTTGGAATGTGCGGCGGGGATGCGGACGGCGAAGAGCGCCGGTCGTGCGGCCGCGGACCAAGAGGGGGAGACATGAACTATCTGCGGGGCTTCGTGCCGTGGCTGGTCTTCGCGGGAGTGTCCACGATCGGCTGGCAGTGGGGTGCGCTCGCCGGTCTGCTGTCGGCCGTCGCGCTGCTCGTCGCCGACCGGGCGGCGGGCCTTGCACTGGACCACCGCGTGCTGGAGTACGGCACGATCGTCTTCTTCGCCGCCCTGTCCGCGCTGGCCTTCGCCCGCCCCGACAGCGGCCTCCGGTTGTACGGCAGCGCGCTCTCGATGGGCTGGCTGGCGCTCATCGCCTGGGTGTCGATAGCGGTCCGGCGGCCCTTCACGATGGGCATCGCACGCCGGATGGCTCCGCCGGAGGTCTGGCACACCCCGCTGTTCCGCCGTATCAACGTCGTGCTCACGGCCGCCTGGGCGCTCTCCTTCACCCTCACCGCGGCCGCCCAGGCCCTGGTCTCCGCCTACGAGCTGGACACGGTCTACTCGGTCCTCATCCAGGTCGCCGGCTTCGTCCTCCCCGTCCGCTTCACCTCCAGCTACCCCGACCGGGCCCGGGCCCGCTTCGAGCAGCAGGCCGCCGCGCAGGCCGGCATCCAGGAAGGTCTGGCGTCATGACCACCACCTCCCCGACCACCCCGTCCGCCTCCGCCGCCCCCGCTCCGCACCTGGCCGGCAACTTCGCCCCGGTCGCCGAGGAGTTGACCGCCTACGACCTCCCGGTCACCGGGACCCTGCCGCCCGAGCTCAGCGGCTGGTTCCTGCGCAACGGCCCCAACCCGCGGGACGCCGCCACACCGCACTGGTTCTTCGGTGACGGCATGGTCCACGGGCTCCGCCTGGAGGGCGGCCGGGCCGTCTCCTACCGCAACCGCTGGGTCCGTACCTCGACCTTCACCGACGGAGTGCCGCCCCGCGATGCCCAGGGCCGCCGCAATCTGTCGGCGGGCGTGGCCAACACCCATGTCGTCCGGCACGCCGGCCGTACCCTCGCGCTCGTCGAGTCGTCGTTCCCGTACGAAATCGACTGCCGCCCCGGCCACGAGCTGGAGACCCTGGGTGTCCATGACTTCGGCGGACGGCTCACCACCGCGATGACCGCGCACCCCAAGACCTGCCCGACCACCGGCGAGCTGCACTTCTTCGGATACGGCGGGGCCAGGCCGCCCTATCTGACCTACCACCGGGCCGATGCGGACGGGGAGTTGGTGATCAGCCGCCCCATCGACGTCACGGCGCACACGATGATGCACGACTTCCATCTCACCGAGCGCCATGTCATCTTCATGGACCTCCCGATGGTCTTCGACGCCCACCGCCGCCCCGGAATGCCCTACCGCTGGGACCCGGAGTACGGCGCACGGCTGGGCGTGCTGCGCCGGGACGACCCGTACGGCGAGGTCCGCTGGCTGCCCATCGACCCCTGCTACGTCTTCCATGCGCTGAACGCCCATGACGACGGCGACCAGCGGATCGTCCTCCATGTCTCCCGCTATCCCGACTTCACCGGCAGAAAGCCGTCCTGCCTGTGGCGCTGGACGATCGACCTGACCTCCGGCACGGTCGCCGAGGAGCAGCTCGACGACCAGTACTGCGAGTTCCCGCGGGTGGACGACCGCCTCGTGGGGCAGCGGGCCCGCTTCGGCCACGCCACCGTCGCCGAGGCCCCGGGGACGGGTCACATACCCGGCGCCCTGCTCCGCTACGACCTGGAGACCGGAGCGGTGGTCCGCCATGACTTCGGTCCGGGCCGCACCCCGGGCGAGGCGGTCTTCGCCCCGGCGGACGACCGTCCGGGCGGACCGGGCTGGCTGCTGACCTACGTCTACGACGCGACCACCGACACCAGCGATCTGGTTGTCCTCGACGCCGAGGACATATCCGCCGCCCCGGTGGCCACGGTCCATCTGCCGCAGCGGGTGCCGTACGGCTTCCACGGCAACTGGCTGCCGGACCCCGCACGTTGAGCCGACGAGGCGCCGAGATGTCCCGCCAGGTTGTGCATCCGGGGCGGAATAACCGCGATCGCACGCTTCTTGAGAACTGAAGAGCGCGAAGTGGCACGCCTGTCGGGCTGCCGGCTCAGGTGCCGGGCGGGGACTCGGTGCGCGGGTCGGCGTCCGTGGCGCCCTCGGGCGGGGCATGGGGGCCGTTCGGGACCAAGGCGTCCATGGTGCGGGCCTGCACCTCGCGCCGGGCGGCGGCCGCGATGAACGCCGCGGTGTGCTCGGGGCCCACCAGGGCCCGTACGGCCGCCACGGCGTCGGCGGGCAGCGCCACCGCCTCGGCGTCGGCCCCGAAGCAGGCCGAGGTGGCCGGCTGCGGCCCAGGGCCCGCCGGGGCCTCAGGGGCGGGGCCGGGAGCAGGGTTCGGGTCGGTCGCGGTACGGGGGTCCGTGACCGGCCCGGAGCCTGCCGGTGGGGCGGTGGCCCTCGGCCCGTGGAGCTCCGCGGGCAGCGCCTCGTTGAGGTGCCGGCGGAGGTAGCGGGTGGCCAGGGTCCGCATGGCGCGGGCGAGTTCGGCATCGACGGTCTGCTGGGCCAGTGGCCGCAGCCGGCGGACGAGGGCAGCAGCCTCGGCCGCCTCGGCGTCGGTGGGCGGATGGTCCAGGAACTGTCGGAAGAGGTGCTCGGTGGTGAAGTCCAGGAAGCGCGAGGCGATGTGTTCGACCTGGCCGCGCAGTTCACGGAGATGGGCGGAGATCGCCGGCAGGGGGACACCCGCGGAGTGCAGCTCGGCGGCGACGGCGAGCTCCTGCGGGCTGGGCACGAGGAACTCGTCGTCCCGCCCCGGAAGCCGTTCCAGGACACCCAGCTCGACGGCCTCGGCGACCGCCGCCTCGTCGGAGGCGCCCCCGAAGGCCGCGTCCAGGTCGGTGCGGCTGATCCGGGACGCCTGCTCGTCGGTCCACGGCCCGTCGATCTCGGCGACCAGCCCCAGCACCCCGCCGAGGTCGAGACCGGCGTCCCAGGCCTGGAGGAGCTCCTTGATGCTGGCGAGGGTGTAGCCGCGGTCCAGCAGATCGGCGATCTGGCGCAGCCGGGCCAGATGGGCCGTGCCGTAGACGTTGGCGCGGCCGCGGCGTTCCGGGCGGGGGAGCAGCCCGCGGTCCTGATAGGCGCGGATCGTCCGGACCGTGGCACCGCTGAGGTGGGCCAGGTCGTCGATGCGGTACTCGGCCGGACGGGCTGCGGCCGCCGGCGGTTGCTCGGTCACTGCGGTGCTCCTCCTCCGTCGGCCGCGCGTTACGAGACGGCCGCGCGGCCCACCGCGCCCGCCGCGGCCCGGGTGGCCGGCGAGGACGCCAGACAGGCGACGGCCGCGCGCAGCGACCCTTCCTGCGAGGGATGGTACGACCGCCGCAGATAGCGCGGTATCGCCGTTCCCAGCTCACGCCAGGTAGGGAGCAGCCCCTTACGGACGGCCCGGTTGTGCTCCCGCAGTGAGTAGCGGGAGCGGGCGGCGAGCTGCGGGTCGTGCCGGAGGAGGTAGGCCGCGCCCCAGGCCCAGAGGTGGAGCAGCACGGGGCGGTGACGGCCCTGCCGAGCACCCTGCGGGCGTACCGGCCGGGCTCCTCGCCGCCGGTGTGCTGGTCCATGTCGAAGGTGACCGCCCGGTGCTCGACCTCCTCCGCGCCGTGCCGGCGCAGCAGGTCGAGCATGACCGGGTCGGGCCCGGCCCGGTCGAGGCCGCCGGCAGCCAGCACCCAGTTCCCGAGCACTGCGGTGAACTGCTCGATGGCGGCGATCAGGGAGAGCCGGAAGCGCAGCCACTCCCGTTCCGGGACGGGGGCGCCGAGTGGCGGCCGGTCGCCCAGCAGACGCTCGAAGAGGAAGTCGATGTGCCGGGTGTAGGGGCCGGTGTCCAGGCCCTGGTGGGCCAGATGGTCGAGGACGTAGGAGTGCTGGACGCTGTGGGTGGCCTCCTGGCCCATGAAGCCCTTGACGTCCCCGAGGAGCTGCTCGTCCCGGACCAGCGGCAGGGCCTCCTTGAAGACCTTGACGAACCACCGCTCCCCGGCCGGCAGCAGCAGGTGCAGCACGTTGATGACCTGGGTCGCGGTGGGCTCGTCGGGTATCCACCGCAGCGGTGTCGCCCGCCGGTCGAACGAGACCCGGCGCGGGGTGATCGGGTGGTGCTGCTCCTGAAGGGGTGAGGTACTCATGCGCGGCTCCTGACATGCGCAGTTGTCCGGCTCTCGGCAATCGCCGGTCGCTGGGGGCTCCTGCTGGCCGGGTGCGGACTACAGCCGCGGCTCGATCCGGGCGAGGGCGCGCAGGGCCCGCGGGGCGAAGCGCGACAGGAGATGGGCGCCGCGGGCCTCGGGGGTGACGGGCACCACCGCCTGGTTGCGGACCACCGCCCGCAGAACGGCGTCGGCGACCTTCTCCGGCGGGTAGTTGCGCAGTCCGTACATCCGCGCGGCCTTGGCCTGGCGGCGCTTCTCCTCCTCGGCCGACACCCCGGCGAAACGGGCAGTGCTGGTGATGGGGGTGTTGACCAGCCCGGGGCAGATGGCCGAGACGCCGATGCCCTGCCCGGCCAGTTCGGCGCGCAGGCACTCGCTGAGCATCAGGACCGCGGCCTTGGAGGTGCTGTAGGCGGGCAGCACCTTCGACGGCTGGAAGGCGGCCGCCGAGGCGGTGTTGACGATGTGGCCGCCCTGACCGCGGTCGGCCATCCGCTTGCCGAAGATCCGGCAGCCGTGGATGACCCCCCACAGATTGACGTCCAGCACCTTCTTCCAGTCGTCGGTGGTGGTCTGCAGGAAGGAGCCGGACAGGCCGATCCCGGCGTTGTTCACCAGCACGTCCACGGGGCCGTACTCGGCGTCGACCTTGTCGGCGAGCTTCTCCATGGCGGCCTCGTCCGCGACGTCGACGACCTCGGGCCAGGCCTGCGGGGCGCCGATCAGACGGGCCAGCTCGGCGGTCCGCGCCGCGCCGTCCGCGTCCCGGTCGACGGCGACGATCCGGGCGCCGGCTTCCGCGAAGGCGAACGCGGTGGCCCGGCCGATGCCGCTGGCTGCGCCGGTCACCAGCACCAGCTGGCCGCCGAACCGGTCGGCGTACGGACCACGGGCCGCGCCCTGCTTCGCCGGATCGCCCTCCTCCTTGGCGGTGACGAACTCGGTGATCCAGGAGACCAGTTGGTCCGGGCGGGTGCGGGGGACCCAGTGCTTGGCCGGGAGGGTGCGGCGGACGAGCTGCGGCGCCCACTGCTCCAGGTCGTCGTAGAGCCGCTGGGAGAGGAAGGCGTCCCCGGTGGGGGTGATCAGCTGGACCGGGCAGTGCGCGTAGGCGTCGGCGCGCGGGCGGCGGAGCCGGGCGCGGACGTTGTCGCGGTAGAGCCAGGCGCCGTGGGCCGCGTCGGTGGGCAGCGAGGCGGTCGGGTAGTCCCCGGCCGGCACCTTCTCCACCCGCTGCAGGATTCCCGGCCAGCGCTTGCCGAGCGGGCCCTTCCAGGCCAGTTCGGGCAGCACAGGTGTGTGCAGCAGGTAGACGTACCAGGACTTGGCGCCCTGGTTGAGGAGCTGGGCGGTACGGCGCGGGGTGGGCCGCACCATCCGCTTCTTGATCCAGTGGCCGAAGTGGTCCAGCGACGGCCCCGACATGGACGTGAAGGAGGCGATCCGGCCCTCCGTGCGGCGCACGGTGGCGAACTCCCAGGCCTGCACCGAGCCCCAGTCGTGGCCCACGACGTGCACCGGGCGGTCGGGGCTGACGGCGTCGGCGACGGCCAGGAAATCGTCGGTCAGCTTCTCCAGGGTGAAGCCACCGTGCAGCGGCCGCGGGGCGGTGGACCGGCCGCAGCCCCGGACGTCGTAGAGCACCACATGGAAGCGGTCGGCCAGCTGGCGGGCCACCTCGGACCATACCTCCTTGCTGTCCGGATAGCCGTGCACCAGCACCACCGTGGGGTGCTCCCGGTCGCCCAGCTCGGCGATGCACAACTCCACGCCGCCGGTGTGCACCCAGCGCTCCGTCGCCCCGGCGAGCCCAGGCCCCCCGCCCGATGCCCGGCCCACAGCCCCGCCAGAGGCCTGGCCCGGCGCCCCGCCCTGCGTCCGGCCCCGCTCCTGGCCGCGGCCCGCAGCCGCGTCCCGTCCCCGTCCACGTCCCGTCTTCACGCGGCCTTCTCCTCCTGCCAGCGCCGCACATGCGGCAGATCGTCGTCCAGCCAAAAAGCGCTTTCCTGGGGGTCCTTGGAGTCCGTCACGACCAGGATCTCCTCGAACTTCGCGCCGGTGCCCCGGAACCCGAGGTGGGGTTCGACCGCCCACAGCCCCGGCTGCGGCGGATGGTCGGAAAAGGTGTACGGGCTCCACAGCGGGGACCAGCCGTCCCGGTGGCCGTGCAGCGCATCGGACGCGAGGCCCTTGAGGGACTGGGTGCCGAACCCGAAGAGGGTGGGGGACCAGCGGCGCTGCCGGACCCGGTCGATCTTGTGCGCGATGACGCCGAAGGGGTAGGCGCGATGGCGGTTGGCATAGCCCTGCCGCACCATGAGCCGGTCGACGTCGTGGTAGATCTCCCGCAGCGGGCGGCGTTCGCGGACCTCGCGCAGGATGAGATCGCGGTGCGCCTCCAGGTCGGCGAGCAGCTTGTCGTGCACGGGGTTGAGGCCGAGGCAGCCGGAGTAGCCGATGTCGGCGGTGAAGCCCTGGTGGACGGGGGCCATGTCGAGGATGAAGGGCATCCCCGGTTCCAGCTCGCGGTGGGTGGGGAAGAACTGCAGCGGTACCCGGAAGTTGACGAACGCGGTGCGGTCGCCGAACCAGGCGAACGGCAGGTGGAACCAGTCCCGCACCCCGCGCTCGCGCAGCCACTCACGCTGCATCCGCGCCGCCGCGCGCTCGGTGATCCCGGGCCTGAGCTGGGCGGCCACGGCCTCCGCGCAGGCGTAGGCGAGCCGCTGGACCTCTCTGAACCCCCTTAGCTCTGCGGTGAGTTCGCCGGCTGCTGCTGAGGTCGCTGTGGTGACTGGGGCCATCGCCAACCGTCCGTCCGTGAGCCGTTCATCGCGGTACGCGCCCGTAACTTGACACTGATGAATGTGACAATGACCAGCGGCGGCGTCAAGGGGGCCGACGCACCCGGCAGGCGGAAGCCGGACGGCCCGCCCCTAGGTGCCCGACCCTGAGACGAGGGCCGCTCAAAGCACGAGACCCCTACGGGCTCGTAATACCGCAGGGGGATGCGGATACCGACTTGTGGGTTGACGACCGGTGTGGCGGGCGCCACTACCGTCGAAGACGTGACTGTGATCGTGACCGAAAGCCTGAGCAAGCGGTACCCGCGGGTGACCGCTCTGGACCGGCTCTCCGTTGACATCGCCCCCGGCGTGACGGGCCTGGTGGGTGCCAACGGCGCCGGAAAGTCCACCCTGATCAAGATCCTGCTCGGACTGGCCCCGGCCAGCGAGGGATCGGCGCGCGTCCTCGGCCTGGACGTGGCCAAGGACGGCAACGCCATCCGCGAGCGGGTCGGCTACATGCCCGAGCACGACTGCCTGCCGCCGGACGTCTCGGCCACCGAGTTCGTCGTGCACATGGCCCGGATGTCGGGACTGCCGCCGACCGCCGCCCGCGAGCGCACCGCCGACACCCTGCGCCACGTCGGCCTCTACGAGGAGCGCTACCGCCCCATCGGCGGCTACTCGACGGGCATGAAGCAGCGGGTGAAGCTGGCCCAGGCGCTGGTCCACGACCCGCAGCTGGTGTTCCTCGACGAGCCCACCAACGGCCTCGACCCGGCCGGCCGGGACGAGATGCTCGGCCTGATCCGGCGGGTCCACACCGACTTCGGCATCTCCGTCCTCGTGACCTCGCACCTCCTCGGCGAGCTGGAGCGCACCTGCGACCACGTCGTCGTCATCGACGGCGGCAAGCTGCTGCGGTCCTCCGCCACCGATGAGTTCACGCAGGTCACGACCTCCCTCGCGGTGGAGGTCACGGACACCGAGGCCCACCCGGACGGCACCGAGGCGCTGCGCGCGGCCCTGGCCGCCGCCGGCGTCGCGGTGACGGCCGGCACCCAGGGCGCCGGCGGCCTCCCCTCCTCCGGGCACCTCCTGTTCGTCGAGGCGGCCGGTGAGCAGACCTACGACCTGGTGCGGGACACCGTCGCCGGACTCGGACTCGGCCTGATCCGGATGGAACAGCGCCGCCACCAGATCGCCGAGGTCTTCCGCGACGCGGACCGGGCCCAATCCACCCCCACCCCCGCAGGCGCCCCGGGCGCCCCGTACGCCACCCAGGAAGGAGGCGCCCACGATGTCGCCTGAGCCCATGACCCCGGCATCCACCGCCCCACCCGGCGCCTCCATCCACAACATCGGCTACCGCCATTACGACGGCCCGCGGCTGGGCCGCGCCTATGCCCGCCGGTCGCTCTTCTCGCAGAGCCTGCGCGGCGCCTATGGCCTCGGCCGCTCGGCCAAGAGCAAGGTGCTGCCGATGCTGCTCTTCGCGGTGATGTGCCTGCCCGCCGCGATCATGGTCGCGGTCGCGGTGTTCACCAAGGCCGGCAGCCTCCCGGTCGGCTACACCCGCTACGCCATCTACCTCCAGGCCGTCATCGGCCTCTATCTGGCCGCCCAGGCCCCGCAGTCGGTCTCCCGGGACCTGCGCTTCAAGACCGTGCCGCTGTATTTCTCCCGCCCCATCGAGCGCGGCGACTACGTGGCCTCGAAGTTCGCGGCGATGGCGAGCGCCCTGTTCGTCCTCACCGCCGCCCCGCTGCTCGTCCTCTACGTCGGTGCGCTGCTGGCGAAGATGGACTTCCTCGAGCAGACCAAGGGCTTCGCCCAAGGGCTGGTCTCCGTGGTGCTGCTGTCGCTGCTGTTCGCCGGGATAGGGCTGGTCGTCTCCGCGCTCACCCCGCGTCGCGGCTTCGGCGTCGCCGCCGTGATCGCCGTCCTCACCATCCCGTACGGCGCGGTGAGCGCGGTCCAGGGCATCGCCTTCGTCCAGGGCAACGAGGCCGCCGTCGGCTGGCTCGGACTGTTCTCCCCCATCACGCTCATCGACGGGGTGCAGTCCACGTTCCTCGGCGGGAGCAGCTCCTTCCCCAACGGGCTCGCGCCGTCGACCGGCGCCGGGTTCGTCTACCTCCTCGTCACCCTGATCGCCATCGCCGGCTGCTATGCCCTGCTGATGCGCCGCTACCGGAAGGCCGGTCTATGAGCACCCTCCACATCGACCACGCCTCGCGCTGGTTCGGCAATGTCGTGGCCGTCAACGACATCACGATGACCATCGGCCCCGGCGTGACCGGCCTGCTCGGCCCCAACGGCGCCGGCAAGTCCACGCTGATCAACATGATGGGTGGCTTCCTCGCCCCCTCCAACGGCTCGGTCACCCTCGACGGGACGACGATCTGGCGCAACGCCGGCATCTACCGTCACATCGGCATCGTCCCGGAGCGCGAGGCGATGTACGACTTCCTCACCGGGCGCGAATTCGTCGTGGCCAACGCCGAGTTGCACGGCCTCGGGCGGCGGGAGGCGGCCCGGGCGCTGGCCACCGTGGAGATGGAGTACGCCCAGGACCGCAAGATCGCCACGTACAGCAAGGGCATGCGGCAGCGCGTGAAGATGGCCTCCGCGCTGGTCCACGACCCGTCTGTGCTGCTGCTCGACGAGCCTTTCAACGGCATGGACCCGCGCCAGCGGATGCAGCTGATGGAACTGCTGCGCCGGATGGGCGACGAGGGGCGCACGGTCCTGTTCTCCTCGCACATCCTGGAGGAGGTCGAGCAACTCGCCTCGCACATCGAGGTGGTGGTCGCCGGCCGGCACGCCGCGTCCGGCGACTTCCGCAAGATCCGCCGGCTGATGACCGACCGCCCGCACCGCTATCTCGTCCGGTCCGACGACGACCGGGCGCTGGCGGGCGCGCTGATCGCCGACCCCTCGACGTCCGGGATCGAGGTCGATCTCGTCGAGGGCGGACTGCGCATCCAGGCGGTCGACTTCGGCCGCTTCACCGAACTCCTGCCGCGGGTCGCCCGCGACCACGGCATCCGACTGCTGACCGTCTCGCCCTCCGACGAATCGCTGGAATCCGTCTTCTCCTACCTCGTAGCGGCCTGAGGCTGAAAGGAGCCCTGACGCATGTCCACGAGCACGACCACCCCGACCGCCCCGCCGGCACCGGCCGCCGCGCCCCGGGCCTCGCTGTTCCACCCGACCGTCGCCCGGCTCACCTACCGTGCCCTGCTCGGCCGGCGGCGGGCCCTGATCCTCTTCGTGCTGCCCGCCCTGCTCATCGTCATCGCGGTGGCCGTCCGTGTCCTGGCCGGCGCCGATGACACCACCGCCGGCGGCATCCTGGGCGGCTTCGCCCTGGGCACGATGGTGCCGCTGATCGGCGTCATCGCCGGCACCGGCGCGATCGGACCGGAGATCGACGACGGATCGGTGGTCTACCTGCTGTCCAAGCCGGTTCCCCGGCCGACGATCATCTTCACCAAACTGCTGGTCGCGATCGGCGTCACGGTCGCCTTCTCCGCCCTCCCCGTGCTGCTCGCCGGCTTCCTGCTGAACGGCAACAGCCAGCAGATAGCGGTCGGGTACGCCGTGTCCGCGGCCGTCGCCGCGGTCGCCTACAGTGCGCTCTTCCTCCTCTTCGGCACGATCACCCGGCACGCCGTGGTCTTCGGGCTGGTCTACGCCCTGGTCTGGGAGGCGCTGGTCGGCAACCTCGTGCCCGGCGCGCGAACCCTCAGCATCCAGCAGTGGGCCCTCGCCATCGGCCAGCAGACCGCCGCCGAAGGAGCGATCACCTCGGCCGTCCAACTGCCTCTTGCCATAGGGATGTTGGTTGCCCTCACCGCCGCCGCGACCTGGTACGCCGGCCGCCGGCTGAAGGCACTCACCCTGGCGGGCGAGGAGTAGAGCGCCGATCCGGTGCCGGCTGTCCCACCGGCTGCTCCTGCGGCCTGGGCCTAGGCGCCGCCGCCGTTCTTCTGCCGGTCGTTGAACTCCTGCACGTTCTTCAGGTGCTCCTGGTAGTCGGCGGTGAAGCGGGTGTCGCCCGGTTTGACGGTGACGAAGTACAGCCAGTCACCCGCGGGCGGCGCGCCGGCCGCCTTGAGGGCGTCCGCTCCGGGGTTGTCGATCGGGGTGGGCGGCAGGCCCTCGTAGCGGTAGGTGTTGTACGGGCTCTCGGTGCGGGTGTCGGCATGGCTGGTGCGGAGTGTGCTGCGGCCCAGCGCGTAATTGATCGTCGAGTCCATCTGCAGCGGCATGTGCCGGGCCAGCCGGTTGTTGATCACCCGCGCGACCTTGCCCATGTCGGCTGGCCGGTCCGCCTCCGCCTGCACGATGCTGGCGATCACCACCGTCCGGTAGGAGGTGATGTGGTCCTCGGCGAGCCGCTGGTTGCCGGTCTTGACCATGTACGAGAGCAACGACGCCGGGGTGGTGTCCGAGCGGATCGGATACGTCGCCGGGAAGAGGTAGCCCTCCGGGTTGCCCTTCGCCTCGGCCGGCAGCGGGAGGTGCGCCGTCTTGGCGGCCTTCGCCGTGGACCCGCCGGGCAGGTGGAGGGCCTTGTCCGCGGCGGCGTAGATCTGGGCGGCCCGCCGGCCCTCGGGGACGGTCAAGGTCTCCTCGTTCGCCCGTTCCCGCAGCAGCCGGGTCACCAGGACCACGGCGAGGACGACCAGGACGGCCAGCACGGCCACCACGATGAGCCGGCCGGCGCGGGAGAACCGCGGGCCCGGCCGGTGATCGGTGTGCTGAACATCGCTCATGGAGGCACGGTAAGCCACGCCCCCCGGGCCCCCGGGCGGCCACCCCCGGATCGTTGCCAACGACGGAGATCGTTCACCGGCCCGCCATCCCCCGCCCACACGAGACGTCACCGCCGGGCTGTTCCGTAAGGGTGGTGGCCCGATGCCTGGCCATTGCCGTCAGCGCGGTGGATGGATGCCGTCCGCTGGCTGTCGCCTGCGATTTGCCGGTCGCCACCGCCACCGCTGCTCGCCACCCGCCACCTTCGCTCGCGCCTGCCCTCGGCTCGGTGGCTACCCGTCGCCCGTCGTGTGCCGTCGGGCCGGGTGCGAGCGCCCGCCAGCCGTACGAGGCTCCCGGGCCCCTGCCAGGCGCGCCCACCGAGCGGCGCCGTGCTCGGCAGGGTGGGCCCGGTGTACGTCGTCAGGGTGTGTACGGTGCCGTCTCCCCGATGCGGCGGTTGCGGCCGGCGCCCATGGCGAGCAGGGCCAGGCCGGCGCAGACGGTGAGCAGGAGGAGGAGGGGGACGGTCCAGCCGTTGGTCAGCTGGTGGACGGCGCCGAGGGCGAGGGGGCCGACGGCGGCGAGGAGGTAGCCACCGGTCTGCGCCATACCGGAAAGGCGGGCGGCCGTATGGGCGTCGCCGGAGCGCAGCACCATCATCGTCAGGGCCAGCCCCAGCGCACCGCCCTGCCCGACCCCGAGCAGCGCCGCCCACAGCCAGGCACCCGCCACCGGCGCCATGAGCAGTCCGACGACGCCGCAGGCCATCAGGGCGGACACTGCCACACCCAGCAGCCGCTGCCGCCGCATCCGCCCCGCCAGCACCGGCACCACGAACGAACCGGCCATCTGCAGCAGCGTGCTGAACGCGAAGACCAGCCCCGCTTCGCCCTTGCCCATCCCGTGGTCGGTGAAGATCGTCGGCATCCAGGCGATGACCACGTAGGCGACCAGCGATTGCGAGCCCATGAACAGCGTGACCTGCCAGGCGAGCGGCGAGCGGGCGAGCTTCGGGCCGCGCCCGGCCGGGTGCGCGGGCGTGGCCGCGGCGGCGCCGTGCCGGGTGCCGCGCCGCGCCAGTACCGCCTGCGGGACCCAGACCACCGCGGCGACGGCGGCCAGCAGCGCCCAGGAGACCAGCGACCCCTGCCAGCCGCCGAGCGCGCTCTCCAGCGGTACGGCCGTGGCGGCGGAGACGGTCGCGCCGAGGATCATCGCGGTCGAGTACAGCGCCGTCATCCCGGCGGCCCGGTCCGGGAAGTCCCGCTTGATCAGGCCGGGCATCAGCACGTTCAGCAGGGCGATGGCCGCACCGACCACCGCGCAGCCGGCGAACAGGGCGACCACCGGCGGCGCGATCCGCAGCACGATGCCGCCGCACAGCGTCACCAGCGCCCCGCACAGCACGGTCTCGGTGCCCCAGCGCCGGGCCAGTGCGGGTGCGACGACCGAGCCCAGTCCCATGAAGATCAGCGGGATGGTGGTCACCAGGCTGCTGATGGTGGCGGGCAGATGGAAGTGCGTGCCGATCTCCCCGAGCAGCGGCGACACCCCGGCGAGCGCCGCCCGCATGTTGAGCGCGGCGAGGACGATCCCGGCCAGCACGAGCGCCGGATGGACGGTCCGCAGCCGGCGCCGGGCCGCGGCGACCGCCGGTGCCGCGACGAGATCCTCCTCGGCATCGATCAGCCGAGCGTCCGGGCTCGACGGAGCAGCGGGTCGAGATCCTGACATGCGTACATACCTCGCCAAGCGTTACGGGAACGGAGAGAAAGAAAGGGGGAAGCGGGGGCTGGGGAGACCGGGAGGAGGGGGAAGCGGGAGCCAGGGGGTCAGGCGTGTGGCGTGGGTGCGGGTGGTTCGCCGAGCAGGGCTTCTACGGCCCGTTTCGGCTTCTCCAGCAGGTCGCGGGTGGCCCGCTCCGCGGCGTCCGGGTCGCCCGCGGCGATCGCGTCCAGAACGGCGCGGTGGTCGCCGTGCACGATCTTCGGCATCGCCTGGTCGTCCAGCGCGCTGACCAGCGCCTCCCGTACGGAGCTGCTGAACCAGCCGTAGGTCGCGGTCAGCGCGGTGTTGTGGGCGGCGTCGACGACGGCTTTGTGGAAGGCGATGTCGTGATCGGCGTAGAGCTCCAGGCTGCCGGAGCCGGGCTGGCCGGACGCGTCCGCCAGCTCGGCCTGGGCGTCCAGGGCCGCGCGCATCCGCTCCAGGTCGTCCGGGCGGTGCCGGAGCGCGGCCAGCCGGGCGGCCTCCGCCTCCAGTGCGATCCGCAGCTCCAGCACGTCGCGGATACCGGCCCGCCGCACCCCGCGCAGGATGTCGCCCGGGTCCGCGGTGGAGACGACGAAGGTTCCCTCGCCCTGCCGCGAGCGCAGCATCCCGGCGTGCACGAGGACCCGGACGGCCTCGCGCACGGTGTTGCGGCCGACCTGCAACTGCTCGGCGAGCGCGTGCTCGGTGGGGATCCGCGAGCCGACCGGCCACTCCCCGGCCGTCAGCTGGGCCCGCAGCGCTTCGACCACGGTGTCCACGAGGGATCGCCGTCCCGCCGCCTGCAGTGCCATCTCCGTTTGCCCTTGCCTTTTCCTGTTGCTCGGGGCGGGGGCGCGGTTGGCCGCCCCTGCTCAGTCACCCGCCAGTTGCCCAGTCATCCTACAAATATGGGTTCATGGTACATGGAAGTTGCGGGGGTACTGCCTCGGCTTGACTGCCCCGGGCAGCGGGGCAGTCTCGCCCGGGCAGCGGGCAGCGGGCAGCGGGCAGAGGATGGGTGGCGTTCAGGGAGCGATCCCCACCCCGCCCAGACCTCACAGACCGATATCGCGTTCCTGGATGTCCGCCAGGGATTCACGGCGGACGAGGAGGCGGGCGGTGCCTGAGGTGACGGCGACGACCGGAGGGCGGCCGACGAGGTTGTAGCCGGAGGCCATGGAGAGGTGATACGCGCCGGCCACGGGCACGGCGAGCAGGTCGCCGGGGCGGAGGTCGCCGGGCAGCCGGGCGTCGGCGGCCAGTACGTCGCCGGCCGCGCAGTGCCGGCCGACGACGGTGACCCGTTCCGGGGCGGCCGACGAGGACCGGCCGACCAGCCGGGGCGCGTAGCGCACCCCGTACAGCGCGGGCCGCGGGTTGTCGCTCATCCCGCCGTCCACCGCCACGAAGAGGTGCGTCCCGGTGCGCTTGACGGACAGCACCCGGTAGAGGACGACTCCGGACGGGCCGACGATCGCGCGGCCGGGTTCGACGGCGAGCCGGGGCACCGGCAGTCCGGCCGCCGCACAGCCGCGTGCCAGCTCGGCGCGGATCCGGGCGCCGAGCGCGGCGATGTCGAGCGCGGGCTCGCCGGGCCGGTACGCGACGCCGTGCCCGCCGCCGAGGTCCAGCTCGGGCAGGGTGACACCGTGCTGTTCGCGGATCCGTGCCAGCAGGCCGACCAGCCGCCGTACGGCCGACAGATACGGCTTGACGGTGGTGATCTGGGAGCCCAAGTGGCAGTGCAGACCGGTGAGTTCGAGGCGCGGCTGGCCGAGGACCCGGGTGATGGCGTGCTGTGCGGAACCGTCCGCGATCGACAGCCCGAACTTCTGGTCGTCGGTCCCGGTCCGGACCTTGGCGTGACCGCCCGCGGCGATTCCCGGAACGACCCGGATCAGCACCTTCTGGCGCGTACCGGCCGGGACCGCCGCGGCCAGCCGGGCGATCTCGGAGGTGGAGTCGATGACGATCCGCCCGACGCCGAGCCGGAGCGCGGCCCCCAGGTCCGCCGGGCTCTTGGCGTTGCCGTGCAGCACGATCCGCCCGGGCGGGAAGCCGGTGGTGACGGCGAGTTCCAGTTCGCCCGCGGAGCAGACGTCCAGGCCGAGGCCCTCTTCGTGCACCCAGTGGACCATGGCGCGACAGAGGAACGCCTTGGCCGCGTAGAAGACGTCGGCGTCGGGGAAGGCCCGGAGGTAGGCGCGGCAGCGGTGGCGCACCTCGTCCTCGTCCACCACGTAGGCGGGGGTACCGAAGCGGTCGGCCAGTTCGGTCAGCGGGACGCCGCCGAGGGTGAGGTCACCGGGGCCGTGCGGCAACGTGGAGCCGGGCCAGACGGAGAGCGGGTCGGACGGCGGGGTGGGGAGTGCATCGGGCAGCGGATCGGGCCGTGCATCCGACAGTGGATCGGGCAGCGGATCGGGCAGCGTGTCCCTCAGGGGGTCGGTGGGGGCCGGTGTCGGTGCCGGTGCCGGTGCCGGTGAGGGCGCGGGTGCGGCCGCTGGTGCCGGGGCGGTGAGGGGGCCGGCGGTCGCAGCCGGTGCCGGGGCGGTGAGAGGCCCGGGGGCCGCGGGCGGTGTCGGGGTGCCGGGCTCCTGGGCGGTGCGGGGCAGGGTGCTGTGGCTCATGGTGTGTTCGCCCCTCTCAGACGGCCCGCAGGTGCGGCGTACGGGACGCCTGGGCCAGGTGCGAGGCGCCCGCTGTCCGGGCCGCCTGGGGCACGCGTGGTGCGCCCGGGGCGCGGGTGGCGCGGGGGGCCTCCGGAGTGAGACGGGGATCGACGGTCAGGGCCGTCGCCCCGAGGGGCTCGGCGAGCGCCCGCAGGGCCGGCTCGGAGAGCCTGACCCACGGCTGGCCGCCGCCGAGGGCCGCGGCCAGGCGTTGGGCCGAGGTGAAGCCGACGGCGGTACGCCCGCCGAGCGCGGTGCGGAACAGGCGGGCCGTACAGCCCGCGGGGCCCGACCGGACGGGGACGAACAGAGGCCCGGCCGGGATGCGATCGGAGGGCTCGGGATCTTCCGCGTAGAGATGGTGGGACACGGCGTTGCTCCTCGAACGGGACATCGGCGGCCCCGGACCGGTGGATGACGATGCGTATGCCGGGGCTCGGCTCTGCCGACGCTATGCCCGGAGAACGGACCCCTCCGCCGGATGCTGACGCGTCATTGACGAGTTGTGGCCCCTACTTGACGCGATGCTGCTGCCCGGTGGCCGATTGTGGGACGGGAGTGACGCGGTGGAGCCGGACCCACCGCTGCTCGCTCCGGACCAACCGCCGCCCGTTCCATGCACACGGCTGCTCACTCCGGGCGCACTGCTGCTCGTTCCGGACCAACCACCGCCTGTTCCAGGCGCACCGCCGCTCTTTCGGGCTGACTGCCGGCTCGTTCCGGGCTGAGTACCGGGACGCCCCGGGCCGCCTGCCGGCTCGTTCCGCGCGGCCACGGCAGGGTGGGCCAACGCCGTCCCCCATCGGGTGGACCGCCGCTCTTGACCTTGACACTGTGGAAAGCACTCCACTGGAAGGCGTCATGTTCAGCATCGGAGATTTCGCCCAGTACGGCCGCGTATCGGCGCGCATGCTGCGCCACTACGACGCGATCGGGCTGCTGTGCCCGGCCCGTACCGACCCCGTCACCGGTTACCGCTTCTACGAAGCGGCCCAGCTCGCCCGGCTCAACCGGATCATCGCCCTCAAGAACCTCGGATTCAGCCTCCAACAGGTGGGGGCGATCCTGGCCGAGGAGGTGAGCGTGCCGGAACTGCGCGGCATGCTGCGGCTGCGCCGGGCGGAGCTGGAGGCGACGCTGACCGCGGCCGGCGAACGGCTGGCGCAGGTCGAGGCGAGGCTCCGCTCCATCGAGAGTGAGGGACACATGTCTGCCGACGATGTGGTGGTCAAGCCGACCGGGACGGTACTGCTCGCCGAGCTGAGCGGGATCGCCGCAAGTTACGGGCCCGAGCACATCGGTCCGGTGATCCAGCCGCTCTACGCGGAGCTGTGCGCACGCCTGGAGGCGGCGGGCGTCACCCCGGCGGGACCGGGTCTCGCGTATTACGAGGCCGTTCACGAGGCCGCTTACGAGACCGTACCGGGCGACTACGAGCACGCGCCCGGCGACCGCGGCGCAAACGGAGGCCACGGCGGCATACCCGGCGGCCGTAGGAACGTACCCGAGGGCCACGCGGACGTACCGGGGAGCGCGTCAGCCGCGGCGGCCGCGGCGGGGTACGAGCCGGGGTACGAGCCCGGGCCCGGTGCCGTCGTCGTGCATGCCGGGCTGACGGTCACCGCGGAGGCGCTGGCCAGGGCCGGCGCCCGGAGCGGCGGGACGGGCGCGCCGGCCACCCGCACCCCCACCGCGACCGGCCTCGGCTTCGATGTGGTCGCGCTGCCCGGTCTGGAGTGCGCCGCCACGGTGGTGCACCGCGGACCGATGAGCCGCATCCTGCCCACCGCACAGAACCTGGCGCACTGGATCGACGCGAACGGCTACCGCTCCGCCGGATACGCCCGCGAGCTCTACCTGGAGTGCCCGCCGGACCAGGAGAAGTGGGTCACGGAGATCCAGGAACCGGTGGTGCGGGCCGCCCCAGAGACGCCGTGACGGTCTCCGCGAACGCCACCGCCGCCGGGCTCAGGGCATCCCACTGACGCACCGCCCACCCCGTGGCGAGCGGCGGCAACGCGGGGATCGGGACCAGCCGCAGGGACGGATGGGCGGCGGCCCGGAGACCCGGGAGCCGGGGGACGACCGCGGGGCCGACGCCGAGTTCGGCCAGCAGCAGCGCGGTGTCCCAGTCGGCGACGCTGGTGGTGCTCGGCGGCGGCAGCACGGCGGCACCGGGGCCCTGCCCGTGAGGTGGCTCCCCATGGCTGTGGTGCCCGTGCCCGCCGGAGCGATGGCTGTGGTGTCCGGCGAGCTGGTGGTTGTGGTGTTCGTCGGGCTGGTGGTTGTGGTGTTCGTCGGAGCGATGGCTGTGGTGCCCGTCGAGCCGATGGCTGAGGTGTCCGTCGAGCCGCATGCGGGAGGTGGAGTTCTCCGGCAGCCGTATGTGCCGGATGCCGGCGAGTTCCTCCGGCTCGATCCGTTCCCGGGCGGCGAGCGGATCATCGCTGCGTACGGCGAGCACCCACGGCAGTCCGATCACCGGATGCTGCTCGAGGCCGCGCACCGCTGGGCCGATGGTGATCCAGGCCAGTTCGGAGTCGCCGTCCGCCACCGCCTCGAAGCAATGGCGGCTCGAACTCTCGGTCCGGAACTCCAGGTTGACGTGCGGATGGCGACCGCGGAAGGCGACCACGGCCCCGGACATGAAGTGCCGTACGGTCGTCGCGCCGGTGGTGACGCGTACGGTGCCGCCGTCGCCCGCCCGCAGATCGGCGAGTTGTCGTAGCGCCAGGTCCAGCCCGCTCAGACCGTCCGCCGCGGCGCGCTGGAGGATCCGGCCGGCCTGGGTGGGGGCGACCCCGCGCGGCCGGCGTTCCAGGAGCCCGATGCCCGTCTCGCGTTCCAGGCGCTTGATGCGCTGGCTGACGGCCGACTGGGTGCAGCCCAGGTCACGGGCGACGGCGCTGAGATTGCCCGCCTCGCAGACCGCCACGAAGGCGCGCAGATCATCGAGAGTCACCCGGGTACGCTACGCCGCGCCATGCGCCCAACCCAAGCCTCAGCTAAGGAATTTGGAAGGAGACCAGAGGATTGACTTGGGCCTGCGGCGACGCGACGATCGTCCCGGGCCCCGGGCGGCAACCCGGAACCGCGTACGGCCGTACGGTTCCGGGTGCCGACCCAGCACCGCACCACCGGGTGGGCGGCTGCCGGCGATGCGTCACCGCTCAGCGGGAGGTCACCGCTTAGCGATACGTCAGCGCCCTCCGGCTCCGCTCGCCGGTAACGCGTCACCCCGCGGCGAACGACGACCGCAGCTGCCGGCCGTTGACGATCAGTGCGACGCCGAGCAGGGCGATGCCGCAGACTCCCTGCTCGATCTTCAGCCACACCGGGAAGGCGCCGGGGATCGCGATGATCACCGCGATGGCCGCCAGCATCACGCCGGAGAGGATCCGCACACGGCGGTACGCCGGGCGGGAACCCCGGACCGCGCGGAGGGCGGAGACGAACATCACCACCGCACTGGCCACGACGATGGCGGTGCGCACCCAGACGGCGTCGTTCACCACCGCGGCGTCGTCGCGCAGGGCGACGACGGCCGCGAGGGTGAGGACGCTGAGGCCGAGATAGCCGCCGACGAGCAACGTCGTGCGGCGGAGGGCCGCCAGAGCGCGCGGGGCGAGCGGCACCTTGGCCGAGGCGGGGAGGGCGGCGGGGGAGGAGGTCTCGGGGCGTAAGTCGCGGGCGGCCATGGGTTTCGTCCTTTCGTTCCGTCGGAGGGCCGGTTCCAGGATCCGGCCCGCCCGGCGCCGATTCCTCGGCCGCGTGGACGAGACGAGACACGGCCGCTTTCCGGGTCCCGTCCGGGTCGCCCCGTAGTGGCCCGGGACCGGGAACCCGGAAATCTCCCCTGATCTGCCTCTACCGATCCGCCGGTGCGGTCAGGGTGGCTCCCTCCGTCGCTTAGATTGCGACCCCGCGGTCAGTTCCGCACCCCTCGGTCTTGCAGCCACCGCGCTCCCGGCGGCGCAATCCGACCCGCGCTAGCCTCGGACGGTGAAAGCCGACGAGAAGCCCGGCGCGGGTGGTTTCGACGCCCTCGACCGCCGGCTGGCCCATGCGCTGCAGCTCATCGGCCGCGCGCCGTTCGGCCGGATCGTGGAGGTGCTCGGGGTGTCTGACCGGACCGTCGCCCGGCACTACGGGCGACACCGCACCAGCGGTGCGCTCAAGGTGCTGGGACTGACCTGCGGAAGTTCGGGTACGGCGTGATGGCCGCCCTCTGGATGTCCGTCGCCCCCGCCGAACTCGCCGCGGCCGGCGCGGCGTTGGCGGAACACCCGGAGGTCGCCTTCGCCGGTGCCACCACCGGCCCGAACAACCTGTTCGCGTCGGTGCTCTGCCGGGACGTCCGGGCCCTCTACACGTACCTGACGACCCGGGTCGCGGCGCTGCCCGGCGTACGGACGATGGAGAGTGCGCCCCGCATCCGGCAGGTCAAGGGGCCGGGCCCGCTGGTCGCCGGTTCGCCCGCGGCCCGGGGACGCCGGCGATGAGGGCGCCGGCGAGGGTCCTGCTGGAGCCGCCGCGCGACCCCTGGGCGCGCCGCGCGGGCAACCCCGTGGCCTGGGTGAAGAACTGGGTCAGGTCGTCCCCCGGGACCCATATCTGGCTGCTGATCATCGGTGTGACTAGCCTCGTGATCGCCTCCGCCTCGGACGGGCTGGGCCAGTTCCTCATCCACCGCACCAGCAGCAACATCCACGAACTGAATGAGCATCCGCTGCCGTCGCTGCTGATCAGCGGCTTCTGGATCGAGAACCCCGGATCGTTCCTGCTGTACGTCGTGATGTTCGAGCTGGTGCACGCCAACGTCGAGCGCTGGACGGGCAGTTGGCGCTGGCTGCTGATCGTCGGCGGGGCGCACGTCGCCGCGACCCTGGCCAGCCAGGAACTTGTCCTGCTCGCCATCGAGGGACACCAGCTGCCGCGCTCGATGACGCACGTCGTCGACATCGGCGTCTCGTACGGCCTGGCGGCCGCCGCCGGCGCGCTGACGTACCGGCTGCGGTCCCCCTGGCGCTACGGCTATCTCGTCGGCGTCCTGGCCTTCTTCGCCATCCCCCTGACGACCGGCGCCACCTTCACCGACTTCGGCCACGCCATCGCCCTGACCATGGGCTTCGCGGCATGGCCGTTGACCCCGGCGGCGGTGGTGGTGGGGGAAGGGGAGGAAGCGGGGGACGGAGCCGATGCGGGGCAGGCGGGGGCCGAGGCCGACGCGAGGGAAGCAGGGCCAGCGCGGAAAGCGGGAGCCGACATGCGGGACGACGGAGCCGACATGCGGGATGACGGAGCCGACGCGGGGGAAGAGGAAGCCGGCCGGCGGGAAGCGGAAGCCGGCAGGCGGGAAGCGGAAGCCAGCAGGCGGGAAGCGGGCGGGGGTGGGGAAGAAGACGGCGGTGGGGAAGAAGGCGCCGGGCGCGGGCGTTAAGGGTTCAAGGGGCCTTCGGAACCCCTACGGGTGGTTCGAACAGATCCCGTAGGGGACGCGAGCGCCCCCTCGGGGCCCTCAACACCGCCGCAGGGGACGGTATTCCGGGCGGCGGCATCTCGGAGCGGGCGGCGGCATTCCGGAGCGGGCCGCGGCATCTCGGAGCGGGCCGCGGACCTCCACGCAACACGAAAGCTCCCTCCGGCGCCCCCGGCCCCGGCGCCCCCGGCCCCGGCCCCCCGGGCCCACCCCTCAAACCCCGTACAGCCGCTCCAGGACCGCCGCGATGCCGTCGGCCTCGTGGGAGGTGGTCACCTCGTCGGCGACCGCCTTCAGTTCGGGGTGGGCGTTGGCCATGGCCACGCCGTGGGCGGCCCAGGCGAACATCGGGATGTCATTGGGCATGTCGCCGAACGCCAGCGTCTCCTTGGCGGTGCGGCCCAGGCGGCGGGCGGCCAGGGACAGCCCGGTGGCCTTGGTCAGGCCCAGCGGCAGCAGCTCGACGACGCCGGGGCCGGCCACCATGATGCCGACCAGGTCACCGGCGACCTGGCGGGCGGCCGCGGCCAGTGCGTCGTCGTCCAGCGTCGGGTGCTGGAGGTAGACCTTGTTGATCGGGGCCGTCCAGAGCTCGCCGGGGTCGTCGAGCATGACGTTCGGCAGCGGGCCCGCCTGGACGCGGTAGCCGGGGCCGACCAGCACCTCGCCCTCCAGGCCGTCCCGGCTCGCCGCCAGATACAGCGGGCCCACCTCCGCCTCGATCTTGGACAGCGCGAGACCGGCCAGCTGGCGGTCCAGCGTCACCGAGGTCAGCAGCCGGTGCTCACCGGCGTGGTAGACCTGCCCGCCCTGGCCGCACACCGCGAGCCCGTTGTAGTCCAGGGCGTCGAGGATGTGCCGGGTCCAGGGCACCGCACGGCCGGTGACGACGATGTGCGCCGCGCCCGCCGCGGTGGCCGCGGCGAGCGCCTGGCGGGTGCGCTCCGAGACGGTCTCGTCCGGGCGCAGCAGCGTCCCGTCGAGGTCGGTCGCGATGAGCGTGTACGGCAGCGGCGGGACGTCCGCCGGAGCTGATCCGCTCACTTGGCGCCGGACTCCGGGCGACCGGCGGCGGGCTCCAGCACGGTCCGGCCGCCGAGGTAGGGGCGCAGCATCTCGGGGACGCGCACCGAGCCGTCCGCCTGCTGGTGGTTCTCGAAGATCGCCACGATGGTGCGCGGGACGGCGCAGAGCGTGCCGTTGAGGGTGGCCAGCGGGCGGACCTTCTGCTTGCCGTCGGCGTTCTCGCGCATGCGGACGGAGAGCCGGCGGGCCTGGAACTCGTCGCAGTTGGAGGCCGAGGTCAGCTCGCGGTACTTGCCCTGGGTCGGGATCCACGCCTCGCAGTCGAACTTGCGGGAGGCCGAGGCGCCGAGGTCACCGGTGGCGACGTCGATCACCTGGAACGGCAGCTCCAGGCCGTTCAGCCACTGCTTCTCCCACTCCAGCAGGCGCTGGTGCTCGGCCTGCGCGTCCTCCGGCGCGACGTAGGAGAACATCTCCACCTTGTCGAACTGGTGGACCCGGAAGATGCCGCGGGTGTCCTTGCCGTACGTGCCGGCCTCGCGGCGGAAGCAGGGCGAGAAGCCGGCGTAGCGCAGCGGCAGCTGGCCGGCGTCGACGATCTCGTCCATGTGGTAGGCGGCGAGCGGGACCTCGGAGGTGCCGACGAGGTAGTAGTCGTCCTTTTCGAGGTGGTAGACGTTCTCGGCGGCCTGGCCGAGGAAGCCGGTGCCCTCCATGGCGTGCGGGCGGACCAGCGCCGGGGTCAGCATCGGCACGAAGCCGGCCTCGGTGGCCTGCGCGATGGCGGCGTTGACCAGCGCGAGCTCCAGGAGCGCGCCGATGCCCGTCAGGTAGTAGAAGCGCGAGCCGGAGACCTTGGCGGCCCGCTCCACGTCGATGGCGCCGAGTGCCTGGCCGATCTCCAGGTGGTCCTTGGGCTCGAAGCCCTCGGCGGCGAAGTCACGGATGGTGCCGTGCGTCTCCAGGACCGCGAAGTCCTCCTCGCCGCCCACGGGGACGTCGGGGTGGACGAGGTTGCCGAGCTTGAGCAGCAGCTGCTGGGTCTCTTCCTTGGCCTCGTCCTGCGCGGCGTCGGCGGCCTTGACGGCGGCGGACAGCTCGCCGGCCTTCTTCAGCAGCTCGGCCTTCTCGTCGCCGGTGGCCTTGGGGATGAGCTTGCCGAGCGACTTCTGCTCGGCGCGCAGCTCGTCGAAGCGGACGCTGGACGACCTGCGCCGCTCGTCGGCGGAGAGCAGTGCGTCGACGAGCGCGACGTCCTCTCCACGGGCGCGCTGGGACGCGCGCACACGGTCGGGGTCCTCACGGAGCAGGCGAAGGTCAATCACACCCCCAGGCTACCGGGGCCGCGCCCCGCGCTTCGACGCGATATTCCCCGGCATTGCAGTTTGTCCGGTTTGAGAGGTTTATTCCGTTGGCGGGGTGCGGTAAATCCGCTGGGGAATTCCTGCCCATTCGCGCCCCTTCGCTGCCGCCGTGATCTTCTGGGGGACGGTCGTGGACCCGTCCGGTATGCGGGCGTTCGCGCGCGTCGGCGATCGGTGATCCACTGGGCGGGATCGGGGAGTTGGGGCGGCCCTCGCCACTCTCGGGCGGCGGGGTTGTCCACAGGGGGGAGGGGTTCCCGGAATTTTATCCACAGGCTGTGCGTGGAATCTGTGGAAGTCGGTGGCGATCATTCCGCTTCCGAATTGCTCGCCTATGGATTCTCTGTCCAAACCCCGTTCACGCACTCTTTCGTGTGGGATTGCCTCGCTCTAAAGGATGGACTGCAGGAATTATGCTGACGGAGTCCGAGGTGGGGTGCTGTGGAGGGATGTGGGGTCGGTAGGGCGATTTGTCGACTGTGTCCGACTGTCATGTCGACTTACCCACAGGTCGAGAACCGAGCCTGTGGATAACTTTGTGGACAACCCACAGGCCGTTCAAAGCCGCAGGTCGTGGCGCACTTTCCAGCCACCGGGCCCGCCACCTGCCGGGAGGTCAGCCCGGGAGGTCAGCCCCGCCCGTCCAGGCAGCGCGCGAGCCAGTCCGCGGCCTCGGTGAACGCCGAGTCGGTCATCTGCCGCCGCACGCTCGGCGTGGTCTCGTCCGCGCGCGGATACGAACCGAGGAACCGCACCTCGCGGCAGACCCGCTTGAGGCCCATCAGGACCTCGCTGACCCGGCGGTCGGTGATGTGCCCCTCGCAGTCCACCGAGAAGCAGTAGCGCCCGATGCCCTCGCCGGTCGGCCGGGACTCGATGCGCATCATGCTGACCCCGCGCACCGCGTACTCCTGGAGCAGTTCGAGCAGCGCACCGGGATGGTCCTCGGCCAGCCACAGCACCACCGACGTCTTGTCCGCGCCGGTGGGTGCCGCCGGCCGGGCCGGGCGGCCCACCAGCACGAAGCGGGTGGCCGCGTTCTGGGCGTCGTGGATGTCGGTGACCAGCGGCGTCAGGCCGTACGTCGCCGCCGCGAATTCACCGGCGAACGCACCGTCGTAGCGGCCCTCCTGCACCAGCCGCGCACCGTCCGCGTTCGAGGCCGCCGACTCCCATACGGCCTCCGGGAGTTGGGCCGCCAGCCACTTGCGGACCTGTGGCTGGGCGACCGGGTGCCCGGTCACCGTCTTGACCCCGTCGAGCGTCGTACCGGGGCGCACCAGCAGCGCGAAGGCGATCGGCAGCAGCACCTCGCGGTAGATCATCAGCGGCTCGCCGGAGGCGAGTTCGTCGAGGGTGGTGGTCACCCCGCCCTCGACGGAGTTCTCGATCGGCACCAGGGCGGCCGCCGCCTCCCCCGCCCGCACCGCGTCCAGGGCGGCCGGCACCGACACCATCGGCACCAGCTCCCGCGTCGCCGCCTCGGGCAGGCTGCGCAGCGCGGCCTCGGTGAAGGTGCCCGCGGGTCCGAGATACGTATAGCGGCTGGCCGACATCCTTGAGGACTCCCTCGCGTGACTGCGGGGGCACCCCGCCGATCGTCTCCCTGTCCTGCCACGATACCGAGCCGTCCCGGCCCCCGGACCGGGCTTCCGCAGGCCGGACAGGCCGGACAGGCCGGCACGGCCCCGCGCGGGGGTCTCAGCCCTCCAGCAGCGGCTGCCCCACGTACCCGCCCGGCGCCGCGGCCGGCGGCACCGCGTACAGGCCGCTCGCCTCGTGCCGCAGGAACGGCGAGAGCGCGTCCCCGCGGTCCAGCTTCCGCTGGACCTGGGTGAAGGCCCGCAGCGGGTCGGCCTGCCAGCAGATGAACAGCAGCCCGGCGTCCGGCGCGCCGTCCTCCCGGAAGCCGTCGTGGAACGAGAACGGGCGGCGCAGCATCGCCGCGCCCTGGTTGGACTCCGGCGCCGCGACCCGGGCGTGCGCGTTGGCCGGGATGACCGGCAGCCCGTCCGCGCCGGTGGCGTCGAGCTTCATGGGCGTGGTCTCGGAACCGCCGGTCAGCGGCGCCCCGTTGTCCTTGCGGCGCCCGATGACCCGCTCCTGCTCGTGCCGGGAGCGCTTCTCCCAGTCGTCCAGCAGCATCCGGATCCGGCGGACGACGGCGTACGAACCGCCGCGCATCCACTCCTGCGCGGCGTCCCGCCCGACGAAGATCCGCTCGTCGAAGTCCGGGTCGGCCGGCTTGGGATTGTTGGTGCCGTCGACCTGGCCCATCAGGTTGCGGGCGGTCATCGGGTGCGCGGTGGCGCCCGGGGTGCGGTTGAAGCCGTTCATCTGCCAGCGCAGCCGGGCGGTGCCGGCCGCGTCCTTCTGCAGCGCCCGCAGCGCGTGGAAGGCGACCAGCGCGTCGTCGGCGCCGATCTGGATCCACAGGTCGCCGTTGCTGCGCTTGGGGTCCAGCGCGTCGGCGGAGAAGTCCGGTAGCGGATCGAGCTGCACGGGGCGGTGCTTCGTCAGGCCCGTACGGTCGAAGAAGCTGTGGCCGAGGCCGAAGGTGACGGTCAGCGAGGACGGGCCGGCGTCCAGCGCGACGCCGGTGTCGGCGTCCGGCGCCCGGCCGGCCATCAGCCGCTCGGCCGTCCGCGACCAGCGGCGCAGCAGCGCGGCGGCGGCCTTGCGGTTGCTGCCCGGTGCCAGGTCGAAGGCGACGAGGTGGCCGCTGGCCTGCAGCGGGGTGGTGATCCCGGCCTGCTGCTTCGCCCGGTCGTCCCGGAACGGCACCTCGGTCGAGCCCAGGGAGCTCAGGGCCGCGGCGGGCCCGTCCTCATGGGCTGCGGCCGTGCTCAGGGCGCCGCCGGCGCCGCCGACGACCAGCCCGGCGGCGCCCGCCGCGCCGACGGTGCCGAGCAGCCGGCGGCGGGAGAGCGTCAGGGCGGTCCGCGGGCCGGCCGGCTCGGGCGCCGGGGCCTGCGGTTCGGGGGCCCGGGGTTCGGGGGCCTGCGCGGTTCGCTTGCTCATCAGCCGATCTTCACGTTCTTGAACTCGGTCACCTGGTCGATGTCGGAGGTCCGTACGAGCAGCGACAGCTGCCACCGTCCGGGGACCGGCAGCAGGACGCCGCTGGCGCGCCAGTGTCCCTTGCCGGTGTGCCGGGGCACCACCGTCAGCGGCCCGAGCTTCTTGGCCTTGAGGGTGAACTCGATCTTCACCTCGGGGACGTCCTTGGCCCGGCCCTTCGGGTCGGAGATCCGCAGCCGCAGCTCGTTGGCGTTGCCGCTGCGGCCGGGGTCGAGGTCGAGGCGGGCGGTGCCCTTGCCGTCCGGACCGCCGGTGTCGAACGGGACGGTGAGGACCTGCGGCTGGTTGACCGTGGCCGACTGCCCGCCCGACACGGCCTTGACCGCCTCCTCGGTACGGGCCGGCTCGGTGGCGGTGAGCACCGTCGTCACCACCAGCAGGACCACCGCGACCGACGCCTCGGCCAGCACGGACCGGCGCAGCCCCAGCCGCTCGGGATCGGCGTCCCGCAGCCGCTTGCTGCGGGCGGTGCGCAACGCGGCCTGCTGACGGGCGAGTTGGGCGGCGCGGGCGGGGTCGTCCGGTTCTTCCGTGGGCGCCGCGGCCGGTTCCGTCGCCGGTTCTGCCGTGGGCGCCGCGGGCGGTTCCACCGCCGGTTCGGCCGCAGGGACGGTCACGGCCTTCTCGGAGGGCGCGTCGGCCTCCTCGTCGGCCGGGGCTGCGACCGCCGCTTCCGCCGCTTCCGCCGCTACCGCCGCTTCCGCCGCTTCCGCTTCCGGCTTCCGTACCTCCGTCAGCCGCGCCGTCCAGCGCCGGGAGCACCAGGCGATGCCCACGAGCACCGCCACCAGGCCCACCTTGAGCAGCAGCAGCCGCCCGTAGGTGGTGCCGGTCAGCGCGGTCCAGGTGCCGACCTGCCGCCAGGACTGGTAGAGGCCGGTGGCCACCAGCACCAGGACGGAGCCGAACGCGATGCGGGAGAAGCGGCGGACGGCGGTCCGTTCGACCGGCGGCCCCCAGTACAGGGACACCACCAGCGCGGCCAGCCCGCCGAGCCAGGTGGCGACGGCGAGCAGGTGCAGCACGTCGACCGGCATCGCGATCACGGGCTGCAGCCCGGTCGAGGCGTGTTCGGCCATCGCCCAGGTCGCCGCGAGACCGGAGGCGACGATCACCCCGCCGATGCCGAGCCCGAACGACAGGTCCTTGCGCCGCCGGGCCTCCTCGGCGGGGTCCTTGGGGGCGTCGAGGTCCTCGGGGGCGTCCTCCCGGGGCTCCTGCGCCCGCGCGTACGCCCCGAACAGCACCGCCACGAACAGCGCCGCCGCGGCGAGCAGCAGCAGCCGGGAGACCAGTGCCGCGCCCGGCTTGGTGACCAGTACCTGCTGCAGCCCGCCGAGGTCGAAGACGTCCGAGAGATCGCCGGAGCCGGTGTACGGCGTGCGCAGCAGCAGCATCGCCACGGTGGTGCCGGTCAGCACCGCCCATCCCTGGACGACCAGGCGCTGGACGGACCGTACCCGGGCGGCGGCCGGCCGGCAGGCCACCACGAAGGCGGCACCGCCGGCCAGCAGGACGAAGCCCGCGTACGCCAGCGCGCGGGCGATGCCGTAGAGCGCCCCCACGAGCCCCCCGCCGGCCTCCTGCTGAGCCACCGGTGCGGTGGTCTTCGAGGGCGCCCCGATCGAGAAGGTGAAGGCACCGGAGACCGGGTGGCTGTCGGCGGAGACCGCCTGCCAGGCGACGGTGTACGTACCGTCGCCCAGGCCCGGCGGCAGCCCCGTGCCGTATTTGACGGTGCCGTCGCTGCACAGGTTGCGCAGTTTGCCGCGGTCCACCCGTTTGCCCTTCGGGTCGAGCACCCGGATGGAATCGTCGCCCATCGCGACGCCCTCGGAGAAGGTGAGCGCCACCTGCTCGGGCGCCTGGTCCACCACCGAGCCCTCGGCGGGGGTGCTGCCGGTCAGCGCGGCGTGCGCCGAGGCCGGGGCGGCACCGCCGAGCAGCCCGCCGAACAGCGCGCCCGCCAGCGCCACCGCGACGACGAGCAGGCGCAGCGCGGCGGACCGTCGCGGCCGGAGGCCGGTGGTGACCATGGATCGCTCCCTCAACTGCCGTGTGAGTGCCTGTGCTGTGACGTACCGGACCGCCCGCTACTTCTTCGGCTGGTAGGTGACGGCCCGGACCGTGACGGCCACCTTGACGGGCTCGGCGTGGGCGAACTGCAGCGTGACGCCGATCGAGTCCCCCTTGGTCGGCTTGTACTTGAGGCCCATGAACATCAGGTGCATGCCGCCGCGTTCGAACCGGAGCTCGCCGCCCGCGGCTATCGGGAGCGAGGTGACCTGCTCCATCTTGTTGCCGACCGTCTTGTGCATCGAGACGTCCTTGGCCAGGTCGCTGGTGACCCCGACGATCTTGTCGGCGGCGCCGTTGTTCTTGACCGTGAAGAACGCGCCGGCCATGTCCTGGGTGACCGGCTGCGGCATGTAGGCGCCGTCGACCTGGAAATGCGGGCCTGCGTCGCCGGCTCCGCAGGCCGACAGGGCGAGTCCGGCGGTGAGGGCGAGGGCGGCGGCGAGGGTGGTGCGGCGGTTCACGGGTTCTGTCCCTTGATGATCTTCGGAAGTGCGGTGGTGTAGTTGTCGGCGGTCGCCTCCTGCATGCCCAGCCAGTGGATCTTGTCGTCCTTGGGGGAGCTCAGCAGGACCTGCGCGCCGTGGGTGGAGACCACATCGCCGTTCTTCTTCTTGACCGGCTTCTCGATCCCGATGTTGACGCTGCGCGCGCCCGCCTGGATGGTGTCGAAGCGGCCCGTCAGACCGATGAAGTCCTTGTTGATGCCGCCGAGCCACTTCTTGAGGGCGGCGGGGTTGTCGCGCTCCGGGTCGGAGGTGACGAAGACGACCCGCAGGTCCTTCTGCTCGGCCTTGGGCAGCTGCTTCACCGCGACCGCGATGTTGGCCATGGTCAGCGGGCAGACGTCCGGGCAGTGGGTGTAGCCGAAGTAGATCAGTGTCGGGTGGCCCTTGGTCTTCTCCAGCAGGTCGTACTTGGCGCCCTGGGAGTCGGTCAGGACCAGGTCCGGCTTCTCCATCGGGGTGTCGAGCGTGACGAGGGGCTTGGCGGCCGTGCCTCCGGAGACCTCGGCGGCCGGCTGGTCGCGGTCGCTTCCCTGGTCGCAGGCGGTCAGGCCGAGTGCCGTGACCGCCGCGACGGCGGAGGCGAGCAGGGCCCTTCTACGCATTGCGCTACGCATTGCAGATGTATCCCGTTTGTGTGGTGTGGTCCGGTGCCCCGCTCATGGGGAAACGGGGCACCGGGCCGGCGGCGCGGTGGGGCGCCGCCGGCCCGTGGTGGCGATCAGGCGTTGCGCCGCCGGCCGGCGAACACGCCGAAGCCGACGCCGATGACGCCGACGACGATGCCCGCGGCGCCCAGCAGGCGAGCGGTGTTGTCGCTGGTGTCGGCGGCCGCGACGGTCTTCGCGTCCCCGCCCTTGTCCCCGCTCTTGGCATCGGCGGCCGCGCCGTGCGCGTCGTCCTCGGCCGCGGTGAGCTTGAGCACCGGCGCCGGGTTCTCCGGCTCCGGGCCGCCCTCCTTCGTCGGCTCGATCCACCGCACGACCTGCTTGTTGTCGTACGTCTGGAGGGCCTTGAAGACGAGCTGGTCGGCGTCCTCGGGCAGCTGGCCGATGGAGAGCGGGAACTGCTGGAACTGTCCGGGCTCGACGCCCTTGCCGTCGGCGGTCCAGGTGACCTTCGAGGGCGCCTCGGTGATCTTCTCGCCCTCCATCTCGATCGGCTTGGCGAGCTTGGTCTTGGTGACCGAGACCTTCCAGCCGGGCACCGGCTGCGGCATGACGGACGCCAGCGGGTGGTCGGTCGGCAGGGTCACCTCGAGCTTCACCGTCGAGGCGTTGTCCCGCTCGTTGGGGACCTTGAAGTTGACCGTGGCGAAGCCGCCCTTGGGGGCCTGGCCGGGCTGCACGCTGACGTGCGCGAAGGCCGGCCCGGCGAGCAGCAGCACACTGCCGGCCGCGATCCCGCCCACCAGGGGCAGCCGGGTCCTGAGGAATCCGGCCCTTCCGGAGGACTGGGAAGTAGCGGAAGTTCCGGAGATCCCGGACATCGTGGGCTCGCTGGGCATGGTCGACGCGTTCGGCATGGAAAGCACTCCACAGGAAGGAGAGAGATACGGGTGACGGTGATCGGTGGCACGCCCACGGCGACGCCGCGCGAGCCCGTACCCGTCCTGTGGGAGCGTGCGTCGCGTGACGTCAGGCCGCGAGGGCCAGGGCGGTCACGGCAGGCGGCCCTCGCCGGATCACACTGTGGTCGAGCGCGGCACCCTGCGGGCCGGGTTTGTCATCCCCGTACGAAACGAGGGCGCGCAGCAGCGCCTCGTGCGCCGCGCCGAGACCCGCGAGCAGGGCGCCGACGAGCGCGAGCACCCCGCGCACCGCACCGAGCAGGGCGCGGACGGTCAGCTCGTACGCCGCCGGGGCCGACAGCCGGACCAGCCGCCACAGCGCCGCCTCGCCCCGCCGCAGCAGCCAGCCGACCGCGAGCGCGGCCAGCAGGTGGCCCAGCAGCATGGGCAGCGACGGCAGCAGACCGTGCGTCATCGCCGGGTCGGCGGCGGCGCCACCGGCCGCCGCCGGTCCGCCGGGCGTGCCCAGACCGGCCGCGGAGGCCATGTCGTAGCCGCCCCCGTCGAGGAGCCGCCGCGCCCGCGCACCGTCCAGCCGGCCCGTGCCGAGCCCGCACATCAGGTGCCGGGCCAGGTCCACGGCCGTCGCGTCGGACAGCGCGCCGTGCCCGGAACCTCCGGAGCCGGTCGCCATCCCCGCCATCGGCATCCGCTGCCGCGCCATCCGCTCGGCGGTCGTCAGGCCGCACACCTGCCCCCACACGAACAGCGAGTGCAGGGCCAGCTGGCCCACGGCGAGTCCCGCGGCGATGCCCGGCAGCGACCGCTCCCGGCCGGCCAGCGGCGCCGCGACCGCGAACACCACGGCGGCGGCGACGCCCAGCGTCCACAGCGGGACGGCGGCACAGGAAGCGATCATGTGCCCGGCCGCGGACAGCGCGACACAGACCGCGGTGAAGACCGCGGCCCTCAGCAGCCGCAGGTCCGCGGCCGCGCGCGCTGGGGAGGCGGGCGGGGCAATCATGGCCGCGCCATCATCCCACTGCCCGCACCCGCGTCCTACGGCAGGGCGGCCCGAGGCGGTGCCTCCCGGGGGCGTCCAGGGCGTCCGGGAGGGCGCGCGGAGGCGCGTGCGCGGCGCTGCGCCTACACCGATGCGCTCACTCTTCGCATCCGCCGAATGAGCGGTATCACGTCCCGGACATGCTTACGGACCTTGGGGCACGGCAATACGTATCGATATGTCGAGCCGCGGCCAGGAGGCTGGAGCGATGAGCATCTGGTGGTCACTCCATTTGCGGCGCGAGGCTGCGAGCGTGCCGCTCGCCCGGCGTCTGCTGCTGGGCACGATGGAAACGGCGGGCGTGGACCCGGACATCTGTTACGACCTGTCGGTCGCACTGTCCGAGGCGTGTGCGAACGCCGTCGAGCACGGCGGCGACGGAGCCCCCGAGGACTACCGCGTCACGGTCTTCATCGACGGCGACACCTGCCGCATCGAAGTCACCGACTCGGGCCCCGGTTTCCGCGGCGCCCCCGCCGCCCCGCCCCATAGCCCCGCGGACCGCCCCCTGCCGGCCCCCGCCCCCGCCCAGGCCCCCGCGTACGCGGAGGCCGGCCGGGGGCTCTTTCTGATCGAGGCCCTCACCGACCACGTCCGCTACCGCAACCGCACCGGCCGCCCGGGCGCGGTGGTCAGCTTCGACAAGATCCTCAAATGGCGCGAGGGCGCGGCGCTGCCGATGGCGTCGTAGCGGGAGCCGGCCAAGCTACGGCTTCTGCCCTGCCGAAACGCTCAACCCGGCGAGAATCGCGGCCCGGTGTGCACCGCGCGAGCAAAACACCGAAGCGCGAGCAAACACCGACGCGTACGCCGTGGTCGTACGCCAGTCCCTCCCTGGACACGCGTTTTTAGAGAGGTGGCCCAGCCGAGTCGATCAATTTCTGAAGATCCAGCACGAGAGCAAGTGAGTACTTACCGGTGTTGGCGAGGTTGCCGAAGATCTGTTTTGCAATGACTTCCTGGCGTTCGATATCGCGGTCAAAATCTCGAACGGTCAGCATCGAGTCGTATTTTTCGAACGGAATTCTGTGATCTTCTTCATATTCGTGGTCGATCTCCACTTCGACCGCCGCTCGATCGAGAGCGGCGCTGAAGTCTATGAATTCATCCTGCGCTGGTCGCAATGTCACCCCGCAGGCGGTGGAGATGTCCGCGATCATTGGGTCGACGGGATATCCAGGGTGAATGAAGATGTAGTGATAGTTGCTCATGCGCACTCCTATGGCCAAACGATATTGAAGCCGTCTCCAACGATCCTGATGAAGTCCATCCGGCCGGGCGGATTGTTGCGCAGGAATTTCTCCAAGCCTTCGCGCGCCTCGCCTTCGCCGAGCCCGCTCCCGCGCGTGTCTATGATGGCATCCCGGGCCTGCTTCTTCGCCGAGTTGAGCTGATTTTTTACCGTGTTGGCGCGGGCGCCCGGCTGCAGGCTTTTGAACTCTGTAGGTGTTCCGTCGACCTCGGAATCTGCGGTCTTGACTCCATCGACTTCGGATTCCTTGATCGCCTTTACATGCTTTCCCTCGGACTCAAGCAGCTCGGCGATCTTGCGTTCCTCCGGGTTGAAGGGCTTCTCCGACTCGTCGATTTTTCCGGGCTCTGGTTCTTCGGGAGGCGGTTCTTCACCTCCACCATTGTTTGGTGGCTTGCTTCCTCCGCCGCCCCGGCCGCCCACACCGGCGGGCTCGCGGGCTTCGGTTTCGGCGAGTTCGCGTTCGAGGACCTGGCCGACTTCGGTGGTTTCGGCGTCGACCGCCTCGAACTCGGGGACGCTGTCGGCGGCAGCCTGGAGGTAGGTTTCCAGATCGGCGATCATTTCGGTGCCGATGGTGGCGAGGGAGTCGTCAAGGGCGACTTCGACCCCGCCGAGGATCGCGGCGGCTTCTGCGCCGTCGAGTGCGGCGGCCCCGGCATCCGAGGTGCCGCCGGTGAAGGGGGTGAGGATGAGGCCCAGCGCCGTCGTGACCGTGATGGCGACTCCTGCCGCGCCGAGCTTCCACTCGGCGTCGCTGTGGGCTTCGTCGATGGCGTGGGCGAAGGACTCGCAGGCTTTGGCGAGTTCGTCGCAGGCGTGCTTGGCCGCGGACAAAGGTGCCTTGCCGGCGCGAGCGCTGCCTTGCCATATCTGCGCCCAGAAGTCGGCCATGGCGTCGATGGAGTCGTCGTCGCCGTTGTCAGTGATCGAGCGCACCTGCTGGTGCAGGGCAGTGCCGATGTTGTCGATTTCGGCGGCTGCGTTCCGGTAGGCGGTCGCTGCTAAACGCAGCATGTCCTCGTGGCCGTTGGGCCAGTACTTGGCGATGACGTCGGGGACGTCGCTGTCGCCCGGACCGATGGCCGAGTCCAGGTCGGGATATATCACGTCGATGACCACAGGGGGCGCCGGATATTGCTCAGGTCCGCCCTTCGAGGCCTTGGCGTTGGAGTGGTGGTCAGCCTTGTGTGGTTACCAGGCCGGTGGAATGCTGACCGATCGCGCGTACAGCGCCGGACAGGGTACGGAAAAGGGCATTGGCGGCCGGATCGTACTTCTTGCCGAACTTGTGGCCGTAATCATCGTTGCCCGCCATGCCGGCGACGCTCTGCAGGGCGGCGTTGAGTTTGGAGGAGACCGATTCGAGGCGGTCCTGGCCCTTGGCGAACATCAGGGCGACGCGGTGCAGGTCCTCAGGATGCAGGTCTATCGGCTTCCCGCCATGGCCGGGAGGGCGGCTCATCGGCCCCCTCCCCACATGCGCAGGTTGGCGGTTCGTGCCGCCGAGTAGTTGCCGTGTGCGGTGTGCACGGTTTTGTGCAACGCGCGAACCGCACGGTGCAGGCTGCGCGAGGCGGCACGCCACCGCTGGTAATAGGCGGCGAATCCTTCCCGGGCGTCACCTTCCCAGCTCTCGGAAACCTGGCGAACGGCCCGGTCCACTTCCGTCAGGTGCTCCTGGAGCGACTTGGCTATGGAATTGAGCTCATCGGTGGCCTCGGTCAAGGTCCCGAAATGGACCTTTAACTTGCCTGACATGCATCCCCCCAGTGGTCAACCCAAGGGAGTCTGCCAAGCGACGGGATTCCACTTGGGGGGTTTCATGTCGCTCTGAGGGGCCTGAGGAGATAGATATTGGCATGACCATGACCCACAGTTGATCAGCCTTTGGTGGACCGCTTACCGGCTCTAGGGAGCAGGATCCCAGCCGATCCCCATGGGAGGACTATCGACAGACCGGCCGACCTTGGGCCTACGACGGTGCACGACCGGCCTGGGCGACATCCGAGATCATGTGCCGGATTGGGCGAGGACGTGCCGGGTGTCCCCGAGCCGTTGCAGCAGAGTCGCAGGCTGCTCCAGCCCGACGCAGATTGGGCATGTCTTGCCGATGGCGTCCTGAGGTGCCGGCGGGAGCCGTGGGCGGGATCGGGTCGGCGGCGCGGAGTGTAAGGGCGGAAGTGCCTCGTGAGGTCGCGGGCTGGCCGGAAAGTGCCTGTTCGGGAGGGATGGCGGCGGCGGTCTCGCGGTGGGAGGACCTCCCCCGCGGCGTCCCCTGTCCCTGCGAGACCGGCGCACACCAAATCTAACGCGAAGATGCTCGCGTTAGTCTTTCCCGGACAATACTTGGCGTGATCCCGCACTGCAATACGGAGCCGGCGTGACGACAGCGCACCAGCCCCGGGGCGCCCCGGGCGAGACCCGACCCGGCGGGCGCACGGCGCGTACCCGCGAAGCCGTACTGGCCGCGGTCTTCGAGGAGTTGGGCGCCGGCGGGTTCGCCGCGCTCACCATGGAGAAGGTCGCCCACCGCTCGGGGATCCACGTCGCGACGCTCTACCGGCGCTGGCGCAGCACCGAGGGCCTGGTCTGCGACCTGCTGACCGAACTGAGCTCCGATGTGCCGCTGCCGGACACCGGCACGCTCCCGGGCGACCTGCATGCGCTGGCCCGCTCGATAAGCGCGTTCTACGGCGAGCCGCCGATGCGGCGGCTCATCGAGGCGGTGGTGTCCGCGGCGGCCCGCGATCCGCAGGTGGCCACCGTGCTGCGGTCCTTCTTCGGCGAACGGCTGGCGCTGGCCGGCCAGATGGTGGAGCGGGCCGTCGCGCGCGGCGAACTGCCCGCGGACACCGATCCCGAGCAGGTGATGTCGGCGCTCGGCGCGCCCTTCTACTACCGGATCCTGATCGCCCGCCGCCCGGTCGACCCGGCGCTGGCGGAATCCGCGGCCACCGCCGTGTGGGCCGCGGCCCGCGCCGGCGCGTACCGGCGGGCAGGCCACGGGCCGGTGGACGACGCCACCGGCCCGTGACTCAAAGCTGCTTCCCCGCGAACCAGGGGAACCAGGGCTACTTCTTCAGCCCGGCCATCCAGGCCTCGACCTCGTCGGACCGGCGCGGCAGCGCGGCCGAGAGGTTCCGGTTGCCGTCCTCCGTGACGAGGATGTCGTCCTCGATGCGGACGCCGATGCCGCGGTACTCCTCGGGGACCGTCAGGTCGTCCGCCTGGAAGTACAGACCGGGCTCGACGGTGAGGACCATGCCGGGCTCCAGCGTGCCGTTGACGTACGTCTCGGTGCGGGCCGCGGCGCAGTCGTGGACGTCCAGGCCGAGCATGTGGCCGGTGCCGTGCAGGGTCCAGCGGCGCTGCAGGCCGAGCTCCAGCACCCGCTCGGCCGGGCCCTCGACCAGGCCCCACTCGACCAGCTTCTCGGCGAGCACCCGCTGCGCCGCGTCGTGGAAGTCGCGGTAGGCGGCGCCCGGCTTGACCGCCGCGATGCCCGCCTCCTGGGCCTCGTGGACCGCGTCGTAGATCTTGCGCTGGAGGTCGGAGAAGCGGCCGTTGATCGGCAGGGTGCGGGTGACGTCCGCGGTGTAGAGGGTGTCGGTCTCCACACCGGCGTCCAGCAGCAGCAGGTCGCCGGAGCGGACCGGGCCGTCGTTGCGGACCCAGTGCAGGGTGGTGGCGTGCGGGCCGGCGGCGCAGATCGAGCCGTAGCCGACGTCGTTGCCCTCGACGCGGGCGCGCAGGAAGAACGTTCCTTCGATGTAGCGCTCGGAGGTCGCCTCGGCCTTGTCCAGGACCTTCACGACGTCCTCGAACCCGCGGACGGTGGAGTCGACGGCCTTCTGCAGCTGGCCGATCTCGAACTCGTCCTTGATCACCCGGGCTTCGGAGAGGTAGACCCGCAGCTCCTCGTCGCGCTCGGCGGTGACCTTGTCGGTCAGCGCGGCCTCGATGCCGGCGTCGTGCCCGCGGACGACGCGGACCGGGCCGGTGGCCTCCTTGAGCGCCTCGGCCAGCTCCCGTACGTCCTTGCAGGGCACGCCCAGCAGCGCCTCGGACTCGGTGAGGCTGTGGCGGCGGCCCACCCACAGCTCGCCCATGCCGTTGAGCCAGAACTCGCCGTTCTCGCGGTCGGAACGGGGCAGGCGGTAGAGCGTCGCCTCGTGGCCGTCCTTGGTGGGCTCCAGGACCAGCACGCTGTCGTCGGTCTGGTCGCCGGTGAGGTAGACGTACTCGGTCGAGGCGCGGAAGGAGTACTCGGTGTCGTTGGAGCGGGTCTTGAGGTTGCCCGCCGGGATCACCAGGCGCTCACCGGGGAAGCGCGCGGACAGCGCGGCGCGGCGGCGGGCGGCGTTCGGGGCCTGCTCGATCGGCTGCAGGTCGCGCAGCTCGGTGTCGGCCCAGCCGCTCTTCATGTTCTCCGCGAGCTCGTCCGAGACGCCCGGGTAAAGGCCGTTCTTGCGCTGCTTGATCGGCTGCTCGTCCTCGTCCGGGGTCTCCGGCGTGAGCTCGTCGGTCACAATGCCTCCTTTTAAGAGTGAACCGCATTCCATCGTATGTGCCGATGGATGACGGTCCAGGGGGCAAGAAGGTGTGACCTGTCGGGCAGCGGCCGCGCCCCTTTCCGGGGCACCGCCGCTCACCCGCCTGACCTGCGAAATCGCCGGCCCTACTCCTCGAAGTACGCCACCAGCAGCACCACGTCCTCCTCCGACGACGGGTCGTCCAGGCCCCGCGGCAGCATCGTGCGCAGGATGTGGTCGGCCACCGCCTCGGGATCCTGGCGGATCGCCCGGGGGACGGCCGCGGCGGCGGTGTGCAACCGGGCGAAGGCGCGGTCCATCGGCTCCCCGGTGCGGTGCAGCAGCCCGTCGCTGTAGAGGAGCAGGGTCTCGCCGCCGGCCGGTTCGATCTCCACGCTGGGCGCTTCCCAGCAGGCCAGCATGCCCAGGGGCGCGGACAGCGTGGTCTCCACGAACTCCGTCCGCAGATCCCCGAGGATCAGCGGCGGGCAGTGACCGGCCCCGGCCAGCACCAGCTTCCGCGGCAGTACGCCCGGCACCGGCGGCGCGGGCGGGCCGCCCGGCGCGCCCGGCGGCGGCTCGGTGAACGCGAACAGCGCGGTCGCGCTGCGCGCCGGCTCGGTCAGCCGCAGCAGCAGCTCCAGGTCGGAGAGGACCGCGACCGGGTCCTCACCCTCCATGACCGCGTACGCGCGCAGCGACGCCCGGAGCCGTCCCATGGCGGCCACCGCGCTCGGCCCGGACCCGGTCACCGAGCCGACGGCCAGGCCCAGCGCGCCGTCCGGCAGCGGCAGTGCGTCGTACCAGTCGCCGCCGCCGCGCGGGCCGGTGGCGTGCCGCACCGCGAGGCGGACGCCCGGGACCCGCGGCAGCCGGTGCGGCAGCAGCTCGTCGCGGAGCGTGGCGGCGGCCTGCCGGCTGCGGTGGAGTTCGAGGAGGCGGGCGAGGTGTTCGGCGGCGTGGCTGCGGTAGAGGCCGACGAGGTGGCGCTGGCGCTCGGTGGGGACGGCCGGTTCGTCGTAGAGCCAGACCGCGGCGCCGGTCCGGCCGACGGGATCGGCGGTGAGCGGCACGGCGTAACTGGCGGCGTACCCGAGGCGGGCGGCGACCTCCCGCAGCCGGGGGTCGAGGTCCTTCTCCCCGGGGATGTCGGGCTCGCTGATCTCCGTGCGGTCCTCGGGCCCGCCCTTGCCCTCGGGAGGGTCGTCGCCGGAGATGCCCGGCTCCGGAAGGCCGTCCAGTATCCGCGCGTACGACAGGGCGCGGCGCGGCACGGTCTCGATGTGACCGATCTCGGCGTGACCGAGGCCGAGGCCGACGGTGGTCTCCGGGCCGAGTCCGTCGGCCGGCGCCAGGACGACCAGACCGCGGCGGGCGCCGACCAGCGAGGCGCCGGCGCGCAGCAGCTCGTGCAGCGCATCGTCCAACGTCCGTGTGCGGGCGAGCCGTTCGGTCAGGTCGTGCAGGGTGCTGAGGTCGGAGATCCAGCCGGCCAGCCGGTCCTGGACGGCGGCGAGTTGGTCGAGGGCGGAGACGTCGGGGGTGGCGGGGGCGGAGCCGGGCGGGGGGTCGGGAGCGGCGTTCCCGGCTCCGTCGGTGGCGGTGTCGGACGCGTCGTCGGAAGGGTCGGACGGGCTGCCGGAGGCGGGGTCCGCGGGGGTATTCGCCACATGCGGGCCGACAGTGTGCGTGGGAGCGGGCAGAGCTGGTTCGATTCCAGCCACTTTCGGTACGTGAGGGGCAGTCATGGCCGGCGGCTATCGTCGCGCCAGGCATTGCTCCAGTTCAGGCCGCTGTTTGTGAGGGAGTGCGGCTTTTTGTTGAGTGACGTTGTGCGATCCGTTCGGGCGCTCAATTTCCTCAATAGCATCGCAAACCCCCATGTCATGCTGCTCCGCTATCAATGCTCCACATGTACACGCACCAGAGAGGGGATGTCCAGCACTGTCCCCGTGGGGTTTGTGGTGTCCGTGAGGTCTGTAGATTGGCCTGAAAAAAGCCCCACGGGCGTCAATTTGAGGTCGACTGGCGCCGATCGACAGCGCGTCATCACCACCATGGCGGGTACGTACTCGGAAAGGTGTGGGGTCAGTTGGGCTCGCACCGGGAACTCTCCGGCGGGCACCGGCGTCTCATACGACGACGACCGCACGCACTCCCAAGTGGCGGGGACTGAACCACCGGAAGCGCAAGCGCCATGCGCGCGCCACCCCTCGCCACGTTCCCCGCTCGGCGTACGACGTGATGCGCTGCCTTGTACACGCGGTGATCAGAGATCCACGTGGCGTGATCGACGCGCGATCGACCCCGGCGTGCATGACCGGGCCGCAAGAACGCCACCACGGCATCGGGCGGCCCGTGCGGGACCATGCGGACCGGCAAGCAGTGCCTTGAAGAGCGATGGACGAAGCCCTCGGCAAGCCCTTGGCGTTAACGGAAAGGAACGAGCGCTCATGCGCGAGATCCTCGGAAGGCGACGCAAGAACCTGTTCCGGCGCACGGGGAGGTCGGCGCTGCTCGGTGCGGCGCTCCATTGCGCCACCGAGTGGCAGTGGCCCGTACTTCCCGGCGTGGCGCTCGGCCCCGCCGGCCGGCAGCCCGCCGGTGCCCGGCTCGGCCTCGGCGAGCGGCCCACCCGCCGCTGCAGCTGCCCCGACCCGGACTGCGTGGTGCCCGGCGCGCACCCCTTCGACCCCGGCCTGCTCGCGGCGACCACCGACGCCCGGATGGTGCGCTGGTGGTGGACCAACCGCCCGTCCGCCCCGATCGTGCTGGCCACCGGCGGACGCGCGCCCTGCGCGGTGAGCCTGCCGGCGGTCGCGGGTGCCCGCGCGCTGGCCGCCCTGGACCACTTCGGCGTCCGCGTCGGCCCCGTGGTCGCCACGCCCACCCGCTGGTCGCTGCTCGTATCGCCGTACGGCCTCGCGGAGTTGGGGGAGCTGCTGCACTCGCAGGACTGGGTGCCCAGCTCGCTGCGGTTCCACGGCGAGGGCGGCTATGTGGTGCTCCCGCCGTCCCAGATCGGCGCCGGCCGGGTGCGCTGGGAGCGGCCGCCGGCGGCCCCCAAGCTCTCGACTGCGTTCGAGCAGGGGGGACCCCCGGCCCCCGCCGCCCCCTGGCTGCCGAAGGTGGCCACCATCGTCGACGCCCTGGTGACGGCCAGCACCAGCACTCCGGACGGCGGCAGCCGGCTCGCGTACTGACGGGCGCGGCACGGGCGACCTCGAAGGAACCGCGGGCGGTTCACCCGTACGGGTGTGACGGGCCCGGTCACTACGGGAAATGGGTGTCCGGACGACCGGACGCACCGCCCGCGGCCGATAGGTTCGGCCCACCGTCAAGCCGTCGGCGTCGACGACGGCATCTCAATCGCAGGTGGGGCCCATGCAGCGTGCGCAGAAACTCCGCATGACCGGGCTCGCCGGTGTGGCGACGCTCGCCGTCGCCGTACCGCTCGGCGTCGCGACGGCCGGCCCGGCCGCCCCACTGCTCCCGCACCGCCGGGCCGCGGCCCCCCGCGCCGGACAAGGAACACGCACGGCCGAAAACCATCCCCTGCTCGCAGGCGACCTGGCGGGGAAAAGCGGCACCGAGGTACGGAGAAACGGCGCCAAGCCGGGGGAAATCGGCGCCAAGGCGGGCGAACGCGATGCCAAGACCGGGGGACGCGGCGCCGGGGCAGGCTGGAGTGCCGGTGCCGCCGCCTCCCACCGTCCCGGCGGATCCCGGGCGGCCGCCGGGCCCCGGGCCGGATCCCCCGACGGCCCCCTCGACGGCCCGCTCGACGACCTCGGGCTGCCGCTCCTCTCCGGCCGGATCACCCACTGCGGCCCCGAACTCGCCTCCGGGCGGGGCATCGAGGCGCAGACCTGTGTGCTCACCGAGCGCGGCCGGACCTGGGCGCGGACCTATTACCGCAATGTCACCGGCGGTGCGCTGCGGGCCGTACTGACCCTGCTGCGCCCGGACGGCCGGAGCATCCAGGTGAACTGCGAGGTACCGGCGGCCGATGTGCCGGGCGTGTGCGAGACGCCGGCCGGCCGGACGGTACGCGGGGACCGCACCGGATACGCGGCGGTCGCGGAGTTCACGGACGCGGCGGGGGAACGGCTGCTGTTGCGCTCCGGCAGCAACTCGGCGGCGGGCTAAGGAGCCGGGCGGCGGGCGGCCGGGAGGCGGGCGGACCGGAGGTGGGCGGACCGGCGCCGGACGGCAGTGGCTCGGGCTGATCGCCGCGCGTGCTCGTCCGTACTGCTTTTTCGTACTGCTCGTCCGTACCGCTCGGCCGTGCTGATTGACGCGCGTGCTCGTGCCCGGCGTGCTCGTCCGTGGGCGCTGATCGTCCGGCCCGATCGGAATGCCTGGTTCCGGAATACCTGGCTCCGGACATGGAAGCGCCCGGTCGCTGGCGACGGGGGATGCACCAGCGACCGGGCTTTTAGAACCGTAACAAGAGATCGGCGGTTCGCAAATTCGATCGTGGAATTCCGGACGCTTATTTACCGTCAGGTAGGGGGAGTTGTGACTGGCGTCACGCAAGGGTCCCCCGATGCGTACGGTGCGCACGAGCGCCGCCGGGACGGTCAGCCCAACGGTCAGCTCAGCGTGATCTGACGGTTGGTGAGGCCGCCGCGCGCCCGGCGTTCGTCGGCGGTCAGCGGGGTCTTCGCCGCGAGCGCCTCGGTCAGCCGCTCGGCGAACTCCACGGCCGGCTTGGCGACCTCGTCCGCCCCCATCGCGGAGGGCAGGTCCCACACCGGTACGACCAGCCCGTGGGCGCGGAACGAACCGACCAGGCGGGTGCCCTCACCGAGCGAGGACGAGCCCGCCGCGTGCAGCCGGGCGAGCGCGTCCAGCAGCTGCTCCTCGGGGTGGGCGGTGACCCAGCGCAGGTGGTTCTTCTCGGGCGCCTCGCACCAGTACGCGCCCTCCAGGCCGGGAATCCGGGCGGTCGGGATGGCGGCCGCGTTGGCCCGCTCCAGAGAGGCGGCGACCTCACCGGTGGCGTTCTCGGCGTTCTCCACCCAGAACTCGAAGCCCGTGTGGACGGTCGGCTCAAAAGGAGCGTTCAGGTCGAGCAGGTCCTGCAGGCGCGGACCCTCGGCGGAGGGGCGTGCGGCCGCGACCGGATTGCCCGGTTCCGCGTCCAGCGCGCGCTGCAGGGTGTCCGCGAGGTCGCGGCTGATGTCACCGGAGGCGGTGTCGTTCTGCAGCCCGAGCAGGATCGCCCCGTTGTCGCGGCGCAGCGCGGGCCAGGCCATCGGCAGCACCGTCGCCAGCGTCACGGAGGGCACGCCCTCGGGCAGCCCGCCCTTCAGCGTCAACTCGGCGGTGGCGGCGGGCACCAGCTCGCGCAGCGCCACCCAGTCGCACTCGCCGGGCAGGCCCTCGAAGGGGCGCTGCACCAACTCGGTGGCGGCGTGCGCCGCGCGCCGCCCGTGACACGCCTTGTACCGGCGGCCGGAACCACACGGGCAGGGCTCACGAGCGCCGACGACCGGCACCTCCCCGTCCTTGATCTGCGGTGCTGCGGACTGGGGCTGGGGGCGGCGCTTCTTGGCCATGCGACGGCTTCTCCTGGTCGGTCCCGGTCGTACGCGTTTCGGCGCGAGCCTAGGCCATCGCGTACCGGGGCGCCCTGACCGCGCGGGAGGCCGTCGCGGGTGTCTTGGGCTCTCGCACCTCTCGACCCTCTCGCCCCTTGGGCCGAGTCCTGTACCTCTACGTCAAGTCCTGGGCCCCCACGTCAAGTCCTGGGACCCTATGCCAAGCCGTGTGCGAGTACGCCGAGACCTCGGCCCCTACGCCAAGTCCTCGATGTCCAGGAAGGCGGTCGGGTTCAGCGGCCGGCCGCTGGGTGCGAGTGAGGTCGGCAGCCCGGCGACCGGGTCGGTCATCGCGGCGGCCGTCGGATCGGGCATCAGATCCACGCGCGTAGCGAACGCGCCCTGAAGAGAGAGCACCGCCCAGACCGTGACCTCCCCCGGGGCGCTGTCGCGTACGCCCCAGTCCTTGGCGAGCGAGCGGATGATCGCCAGTCCCCGGCCGCCGTGCGCCGTGACGGAAGGGGTCGCCGGGCGCGGTCGGGTCGGCCCGCCGCCGTCCGTGACCGCAACCGTCAGCCGGCCCTGTCCGTCGATCTGCCAGGACGCCCGCACGGACGCTGCGGCCCCCACCCGCGAGCCGTTCCGAGCCGCCGGGCCCGCCGGGCCGGGTTCGTCGATCGGACGGGCATGCCGGCAGGAATTGCTCAGCAACTCCGAAAGGATTAGGACCGCGTCATCGACGACCGTGTCCTGAACTCCGCTTGCCAACAGCTCTTCACGCATGCGCCGCCTGGCCATGCCCACGCCCACCGGGCCATGGGGTACGGCCATGATCGACGACGTCGGCACCTCTTGTGCCACCACCAACGCCACCCCCGAGACCTCCTTTGCCCCACGCCACGGGATGAATGCCCCAATGGACTGGACCGGAAACCGGCCACTCGGCACGCAGTGACGCACAAACCGGCATCGGATACCGGCCGAATGCGCCGGTGCACACCCTGTGAGGGGCTTTAGCCAAGGCCGAGTTGCATTCGTACCTGCTTGGGGCGATTTGTGATCACCGCATCGACGCCCAATTCCTGGCACAGCACGACATCATCGGGTTCGTTGACCGTCCACACATGCACCTGATTGCCCGCTCGATGCGCCTTTGCGACGTATTCGGGATGTGCCCGGAGGATCCGGATACCGGGCCCCGCGATGCCCACGCCCGCCGGCAACCGGCCGTCGCGGTAGCGGGGGGTGAGGAATTGCATCAGGTAGACGACGGGGATGGCGGGTGCCGCGGTCCGGACGCGGTGCAGCGAACGGGCGGAGAAACTCATCACCCGGACCGGAGACGGCTGGTCGGCGCTCACGCCCGGTTTCGTGTAGCCGAACCGGCCCAGCAGCTCGACCAGTCGCTCTTCCACCTGTCCGGCCCAACGCGTCGGATGTTTGGTCTCGATGGCCAGCTCGACCCGGCGGTCCGCGTCGGCCACCAGCTCCAGCAGCCGCTCCAGCGTCAGCACGGACGTCCGCTCGGGATCCTCGTTCTGCCGGTCCGGCGCCTCGCGCCCGAACACCCCGCCCTGGCGGTCCGGCGCCTCCGCCCCGAATGCCCCGCTGCTGAGCGCCCCGCTACCGAGTGCCCCACTGCCAAGCGCCTCCTCCTTCCAGGAGCCGAAGTCGAGGGAGGCGAGATCGGCGAGTTCGAGGGCGGAGACCGCGCCGCGCCCGTTGGAGGTGCGGTTCACCCGCCGGTCGTGCACGCAGACCAGATGGCCGTCCGCGGTCAGCCGGACATCGCACTCCAGGGCGTCCGCCCCGTCCTCGATCGCCTTGCGGTACGCGGCCAGGGTGTGCTCCGGGGCGTCCTCCGAGGCGCCTCGATGGGCCACTACGGACATGGCGGGGCGATCCGGGTGGCGGTCCTGGGCGGGGCGTGCGTAGCTCACCGCGTTATCGTGCCACTCGCCGGTGCCGGGGGGACCGGGCGGACCCCGGGGGGCGCGGGACCGGGCCCCTTCGGTCTTCGCGGGGCCTTGGGGGGCGGCGCTGCGATCTTCGCTGCGGTCTTCGTCACTGGAGTCCTGTGGGCCCCGCCACAGGAGACCGCTGTGGGCCCCGCCGCGGGCCCTGGCGCGTAGGGCGGTCGTACCCCAACGTGCGGAACAACGGATGCGCCCGTTTTGTCCGGCATAAAGGATGAGAGCACAGTCACAGCCTCGGCTTACGGCGCTCTGACGCGCGGTGGGAAAGGCTGGGACGGAGCTTCGCCCGTATCGCCCGGCCCGTACCGCCGGCCAGGGACCCGCGGACCCACCGCGCGGCCTCGGCCGACGGACCGGTCCGGCGGCCCGGGACTCGCCGAGACCGCCGGGATCCTGAATCCTGGGGTCTCGGACTGCCCGAGCACTGGAGCAGCCGAGAACGGAGTCCGGGAGGACTGGAGCAGCGGAGAACCGGGAGTGCTGGGAGTACGTGGGAGTGCTGGGAGTACTAGGAGCGCTGGGAGTACTGGAGCACGGAACGGCGCGCCGGGCGTACTGGCGAGCCGCGAAGTGGGTAGCCGAGCCACCAACCGGAGGCAGGAGTAGGCAGGAGTAGGCAGTAGTACTCGGAGATGCCGTCCGGTACGCGCTCCCGGGCGCCGCGGGGACGCACTCCGTGTCACTGTCAACACTCATCACCACCCGGTCGGACCGTGAGGCCCGGCCGGACCGTAAGACCCCCATACGGGCCGCCGGGCCCGGCCGGGACCGTAAGGCCGTGAAGCTGAGGAGAGAGCTGTGAGCACCGAGAACGAGGGAGCCGTCCCGTCGGAGGCCAGGCCGCCGACCGGGGCGCAGCCGGACAGCGCTGCCGCGTCCGCCTCCGGCGCCCAGACTCCCGACGCCCTGCCGCCCGCGCCCGCGACTCCCCCTGCGGCGCCCCCGCCGCCGGACTTCGCCCCGACCGTCGCCGCTGCGGGCGGCCCCGGCCACCCGCAGCAGCCATACGAGGCGCCCCAGTCGCCCCAGCCGCACCAGGCGTCCCAGTCGGGATACCCGGGTGGTGAGCCCACGGAGCCCGGGTCACCCGGCTACCCGGGTGGCGAGCCCACCGCGCAGCTCCCCCCGTATGCCGCGGCCGGACACGGTTCGTCCGGCGGCGGCTGGGGCGGGCCCCCGTACGGCGGTGGCGGCGACCCGTGGGCAGGGGCCGGTACCGGTACCCCGGCTCCCAAGCGGCGCACCGGCGGGCTGATCGCCGCGGTCCTGGTGGCCGCGCTGGTCGCCGGCGGAGTCGGCGGCGGCATCGGCTACTGGGCCGCGGGCCGCGACGACACCGCCTCGACGACGGTTTCCGCGCCCGGTGACGCCGGCGCGCTGAACCGCAAGCCCACCTCGGTCTCCGGGATAGCGCAGCGCGCGCTGCCGAGCGTCGTCACGATCGAGGCGCAGGGCGCCACCGGTGAGGGCGGCACCGGCACCGGCTTCGTCTACGACAAGCAGGGCCACATCCTCACCAACAACCACGTCGTCGCCAGTGCGGCCGACGGCGGCAAGCTCACCGCGACGTTCTCCAACGGCAAGAAGTACGACGCCGAGGTCGTCGGCCACGCCCAGGGCTACGACGTCGCCGTGATCAAGCTCAAGAACCCGGGTGACGCCACCCTCAACCCGCTCCCACTGGGCAAGTCGTCCAACGTGCAGGTCGGCGATGCCACGATCGCGATCGGTGCGCCCTTCGGCCTGTCCGGCACGGTCACCACCGGCATCATCAGCGCCAAGGACCGGCCGGTGGCGTCCAGCGACGGCGGCGGCAGCCAGGCGTCGTACATGAGCGCCCTCCAGACGGACGCGTCGATAAACCCGGGTAACTCCGGCGGCCCCCTGATGGACGCCGGCGGCAACGTCATCGGCATCAACTCCGCGATCCAGTCGGCCGGCAACGGCGGCGGCCTGGGTGGCGAGTCCGGCCAGTCCGGCAGCATCGGGCTGGGCTTCGCGATCCCCATCGACCAGGCCAAGCGGGTGGCCCAGGACCTGATCAAGACCGGCAAGCCGGTCTATCCGCAGATCGGCGTCCAGGTCGGCATGCGGGACACCGGCGACGGCGCGACCATCGCCCAGACGGGCAACAACGGCTCCGACGCGGTCACCCCGAACGGCCCGGCCGACAAGGCCGGCCTGCAGCCCGGCGACACGATCACCAAGCTCGACGACACGGTCATCGACAGCGGCCCCACCCTCATCAGCGAAATCTGGCAGCACAAGCCCGGCGACCAGGTCACCCTGACCTACAAGCGCGCCGGCAAGGAGCACACGGCCAAAGTCACCCTGGGGCAGCGCACGGGCGACAAGTGACGCGCTAATCTGATCCCGCGGCACCCGCGCTCCCACGCGCCGGCGCCGCGGGGAGGCTTGCCCGAGCGGCCTAAGGGAACAGTCTTGAAAACTGTCGTGGCGGCAACGTCACCGTGGGTTCAAATCCCACAGCCTCCGCAGAGGTCAGCGTCTTAGCTGGTCAGAAGGGGTGCCCGAGTAGATCGGGTGCCCCTTCGGTGTTTCAGGTGTCGCGTCCTGCAGTGCGTCCGTCCCGGTGGGGATCAGCTTGTGTGGACCAGATGCGGACCAACGTGGACCGGAAGTGCGTCAGCCTGTCTTTGACTCTGTCTTGGTCTCGTAGGCGTCCAGTCCGCTGCGTAGCGTCTGGTCCGGGTATGGACGCTCGTACGGTTCCAGCAGTACCGAGCGGAGGCTGCTGAGCGCCGTCGGGTGCATCTGCCAGTGTGTGCCTCGGTAGTAGTTGTGCACCTCGCCGAGATACCAGGCAGCGACCTGCAGGAACGCCTTGCTCTCCTGCTATCGGAACGCTTCCTCCGAGGGGAACCTCTCCCGCAGCGCCTCCTCCAGGAGATCCAATGACTCGGGGGAGAAGTCCCACAGGCCGCTGACCTCCCGCACCCATGTCGAGAACCGGGACTGCTGCTCACGCAACCACAGGGGCAGGCATCGTTCTCCGACGGCAGCACGTCCAGCTCGCGCGCTTTCCGGATGTCCTTGGCGCTCCAGTTCCCTCGGCTCATGGGCCAAACCCTAGCCACCGCACGGACGTCCCAAGCCGGCAACGGCCTTGGGAGATGGAGGACTTGAGCCGTGCTCGCATCTCGTCATCTGCTGTGCGGCCCCCGTGGAGACTTCGGGTACCGGCCGCTGCAGGAGAGCAACCGGATAGGGGGACGCGCTGGGGCTAGGGATAAATGGGTGGCGGGGTGGGGCTGGTCGGGGGAAGTGTGGGGTTATGAGTCGTATGCGGGAGTTTGAGGAATTGGTTGCCGAGGCGGAGGCCGTTTCGGTGGAGGGGTGGGATTTTTCGTGGTTGGAGGGGAGGGCTACGGAGGAGCGGCCCTCTTGGGGGTATCAGCGGGCGATGGGGGAGCGGTTGGCGCGGGTGGGGGCGGCGCTGGACATCCAGACGGGGGGTGGAGAGGTGCTGGCCGGGGTGCCGAAGTTGCCGCCGGTGATGGCGGCCACGGAGTCCTGGCCGCCGAACGTCGCGAAGGCCACCGCGCTGCTGCATCCGCTCGGTGCGGTGGTGGTGGCCGATGCGGACGAGCCGCCGCTGCCGTTCGCCGATGCGGCCTTCGATCTTGTGACGAGCCGCCATCCGGTGACCGTGTGGTGGGAGGAGATCGCCCGGGTGCTGCGGCCCGGGGGGACGTATTTCTCCCAACAGGTGGGGCCGGCCAGTGTGTTCGAGCTGGTGGAGTACTTCCTCGGGCCGCAGCCTGAAGAAGTACGGCGGGCGCGGCACCCCGAGGATGCGCGGCGGGCGGCGGAGGCGGCCGGGCTTGAGGTGGTTGATCTACGGGCCGAGTCGTTGCGGACCGAGTTCTTCGACATCGGGGCGGTTGTCTATTTCCTGCGGAAGGTGGTGTGGATGGTGCCTGGGTTCAGTGTGGAGCAATACCAGGACCGGCTGCGGGAGTTGGATGAGGAGATCCGGCGGGAGGGCTCGTTCGTGGCGCATACGACGCGCTTTTTGATCGAGGGGAGGAGGAAGTCGGACCGCGGGATTTAGCGCTGGATTAGCGCTGGATTAGCGCGGGATTTGGCGCGGGATTTGGCAGGGTGTGTGTTGTGGGGGAGGGCAGTGTGTCGGCGGGGAGCAGTGTGTTGGTGGGGAGGGTGGGGTGCAGGGGGGCCTGGGAGGGGTCTGTTAGTGCTGGCGGGATGCTGAGGTGATGGTGGCGCGGGCCTCGTGTTCGAGGGGGGCGGTGTGGCAGGCGGCCTCGGTCAGGCGGGCGGCGAGCTCCGGGCCGAGGCCGTCCTCGTAGGCGCGGCAGGCGGCCCAGAAGAGCCGGGCGTTGCGCTGGCCGACCGGGGAGGAGCGCACGAAGCGTACGAGCGCCGCGGCGGGCTGGGGCGGGACGCCGGGCGGTGGCTCGTGGCCGGCACCGGCGTGCTGTGGGGAGGCGCGCCGGGTGGGCGTGGGCGGGTCCGTGAGCAGCGTGAGCAGGGCGCCGGGGACGGGGGCCGGGCGGGCCGGGGCGTTCGGTGCGAGGACATAGCGGCCGTGGGCGGTGAGTGAGCCGGGGCCGACCAGATAGCCGCCCGCGCCGCGGACGTCTATACCGGGGGCGAGGCGGCCGACCGAGTTCGGGACGGGCCGGGACGGCGGGCCGGTGAACCAGACGTGCCGGCCGCCGCTGGGAGTGCGGACCATGATCGTCGGCGGGACCGGGAAGTCGTGCGCCTCGGCGAGGAACAGCAGGGCGGTGAGGCCGTCGGCGCCGTTTTTGGTGTCGAGGTCGAGACCTATGAGGTGGTGCGGCGGCAGCCCACAGGCGATGCCGTAGCCGGTGGCCCAGGGGGCGGCGGCGAACATGCGGCGGATGGTGAACGGGTCGGTGCTTGCGTCGTGCACACCGTGCCCGAGCCGGCCGCAGCCGCCGTGGCAGGGCGGGACCTCGGGGTGGCCACGGTGCGGGGACCGCAGGGCGGGCAGCTTGGCGCGGGTGAGCGGGATGACGGGATAGCCGCGCTCGGCGGCCATCAGCGCTTCGGCCAGGGCGGCGGTGTGGGCGTCGGGGGGCGGGGTCAGCGTGTGGGTGGCTCTCCTGGGGGTGGCTCTCCTGTCATCCCTGTCGGAGGGCGGCGGGGGGTGGTCGGTGGGGGAGCTGTGGCCGGGTGTTGGCTCGGCGGCGGTGGGGTGGGTGGCTGTCGGATCGCCGGCCGTTTGCTCGCTGGCTGTCGGGGCGCTGGTCGTGGGCTTGCTGGCTGTGGGCTCGCCGGTCGTCGGCTTGCTGGCTGTGGGTTCGCCGGTCGTCGGCTTGCTGGCCGTGGGCTCGCTGGGCGTCGGCTCGCCAGCCCTCGGCTCGCTAGTCGTCGGATCGTCGGCCGTTTGCTCGCTGGTCGTGGGGTGGTCGGTGGTGGGGCGGTCGGCCGGTGCTGGGTGGGTGGGCGCGGTGGTCGGTGGGCGCGAGGGGGGCGCGGTCGATGGTGACCACCGTTTGTCGGCGGGTGGGCGCGACGGGGCGTCGGCCGGTGACTCGTGCCATCGTGCGTTGGCCGGTGACTCCTGCCGCCGCCCGTCGGTCGGTGACGCTAGCCATCGCCCGTTGGCCGGTGCTGCGTGCCTCCGTCCGTCGGCCGGTGGCTCGGTATGGCGTAGGTGCAGGGGTGCCATGACGTTATTTTCGTACGAATGTTCGATGAAGGGAAGGGGGCGCGCGGGGGAGGGCCCGTGCGCCGGGTGGCTTGGCGGGGCGGGTGGGGGGCGCTCATCCCCGCGGGGGCGGGGGGTGTCGGTGGGCTGTGTCCCCGTCGTGGGGTGGGGGTGGGGCGACGTGAGGCAGCGGGGGTTTACCCGGGGTTCCTCATGCTTGCGGGGGAATCGGGCCTTCGTGGCGGGTTCGCTGGGGATTCGTGGGCAAGCCTGAGTTCGCGACGTCGCGGCAAGCATCGTGGTGGCCGGCCAACTGCCCGATGAAACAGCGGAGTTACTGCACTTGACCAGGCGTGATCAGGCCCTGCGGGCCCGGTCGGCAGGTCGGATCCAGAAGTTGTGTTCCGTAGGAGGAATTGACATGGCAAGTACCCGTACTGCCCGCGTCCTCGCTGTGGCCGCCGCACTACCCTTCGCGGCGGCGGTCCTTTCCGGTGTGGCGCAGGCTGATAACGGTGGCTTTGCGAGTAACGGGTCGAATGCGGCGTCGACGAGCCAGGGGGGCGTCTTCATCGGCGACGACAACCACGGCAATGCGACCAACGGCCAGCAGGTTGCCAACGGTGCCGGCGCCTCCAACCAGAACAACACCGCGAGCGTCAACGGGTCCGGTTTCACGGACATCGACCAGGACAACACCACCGTGAGCTTCGGGAACAACATCGGCTGACCCGGGGCCGCCGTATGGGGAGTGGCGGCTGACCGAGGGGTGATGCGTCGAGGCCGGTACCGAGGGCATGGGCTGCCCGGGGTTCACCGCGCCGGCCTTGACAGTGAGCGGGTTTCTGACGGACAGTCAGGAACCCGCTTACTTGTGCGTGCCGGTGGGGACCGTCACGGGTCACCGGGTCACCGGGCTGCCGGGCTGCCGGGCCAGGGGCCAGGGATCAGGGGGCAGGAGGTCTCAGGGGGACCTCGGGCTATCGGCCCATGGGGACATCGGCCCATGGGGACATCGGGCCGTCCGGGTCCGCCGGGTATCGGGCCACAGAAGGGGAGGCCGTCGACGTGCACCTCGCCCCCACCGCGAGCCAGGAACGCCTGCGCGCCGAACTCCGCGCGTACTTCAGGGACGTGATGCCGGACGGGGTGCCGGAGGGTGCTGCCGCCCAGCGTGCGGTGCTGCGCCGGATCGGTGCCGACGGCATGCTCGGCCTCGGCTGGCCGACGGAGTACGGCGGGCAGGGGCGCGGCCCCGACGAGCAGTTCGTCTTCTTCGACGAGGCGTACCGCGCCGGCGTTCCGGTCTCCATGGTCACCCTCAACACCGTCGGGCCGACCCTGATGAAGTACGGCACGCGGCGGCAGAAGGAGTTCTTCCTGCCGCGGATCCTCCGGGGCGAGATCGTCTTCGCGATCGGCTATACGGAGCCGGAGGCCGGGACCGACCTCGCGGCGCTCCGTACTCGTGCGGTGCGCGAGCCGGCCTCTGATACGGAGGGGCGGGAGGGGCCTCCGGGGGGCGCAAACGGGGGCGGGGCGGGTGGTGAGGTCGGTGGTCCTGCTGGTGGCGGGACCGGCGGCGGCGCCGGTGAGGAGGTCGGCGGTCCCGCTGGTGGCGGGACCTGTCACGAGGCGGGTGGTGAGGGCAGTCGTGAGGTCGGTGGTGAGGCCGACGGGCAATGGCTGATCAACGGGGCCAAGACCTTCACCAGTAACGCCCACCAGGCCGACTGGATCTGGCTGGCCTGCCGTACCGATCCCGGCGCGCCCAAGCACAAAGGCATCTCGATCATCCTGGTGCCGACCGATACGCCGGGCTTCTCCTGGACGCCGATCGAGACGGTCGGCGGGCTGCGGACCACCGCCACGTACTACGACGACGTACGCGTCCCCGCCGGCCACCTCGTCGGTGCGGAGAACGCCGGCTGGCAGCTCATCACCAACCAACTCAACCACGAGCGCGTGGCGTTGGCCGCGATCGGCATGCAGGCCGAGGACGCGTACCGCGCGGCGCTGGAGCACGCCCGGACGGCCGACCCGCAGACCGGGGAGCGGCCGGCGGACCGGCCGTGGGTGCGGTCCCGGCTCGCCGAGGTGCACGCCCGGCTGGCCGCGACCCGGCTGCTGAACTGGCGGCTGGTCGGTGAAGTGGGCGCCGGGACGCTCAGCCCCGGCGACGCCAGCGGGGTCAAGTTCGCCGGGACGGAGAGTGCGGTCGAGGTCTACCGGATGTGCCAGGAGGTGGTCGGCGAGGCCGCCCTGGTGCGGGCCGGTTCGCCGGGCGCGTACGGGGACGGCGAGCTGGAGCGGATGAACCGTGCGGCGCAGATCAACACGTTCGGGGGCGGTGTGAGCGAGGTCCAGCGGGAGATCGTCGCGACGATGCGGCTGGGGATGCGGAGGGGACGGCGATGACGGCCACCGGGGACCTGTTCGAGCGGCTGAAGGCGTACGAGGGGCGGCCCGCGGCCACCGCCGGCGTCGGTAAGGACCCGGTCAACGCGGCGATGATCCGGCACTGGTGCGAGGCGATGGGGGACGCCAACCCGGCGTACGAGGGGCCCGACGCGATTGCCCCGCCGACGATGCTCCAGGCGTGGACGATGGGCGGGCTCTCCGGCCATCAGGGCCGCTCGGGGGCGTACGACGAGTTGTCCGCGCTGCTCGACGGCGCCGGTTGCACGGCTGTGGTGGCGACCGACTGCGAGCAGGAGTATCTGCGGCCGCTGCGGCCGGGCGACCGGATCACCTTCCACGCGGTGATCGAGTCCGTGTCGGAGCGCAAGGTCACCAAGCTGGGGGCCGGCCACTTCGTCACGACGCGGATGGACATCCTGGCGAACGGGGAACTGGCGGGGACGCACCGCTTCCGGATCCTCAAGTACGCCCCGGCGCCGGCACGTCGGAAGGGACCGCCACCGCCAGCGGCACCACCAGCGGCACCACCAGCGACATCGCTAGCGGCACCACCATCCGCCCCACCATCCGCCCCACCATCCGCCCCACCATCGTCACCGCAGATGCAGACGCAGACGCAGAATCCCTTGGCGCAGGCACCGGCGAAGGCCCAGGCACTGGTGAAGGCGCAGGCACCAGCGCGGATGCAAGCACCAGCGCGGATGCAAGCACCAGCGCAGGCGCAGGCACCGGTGAAGGTGCAGGCGCCGGTGAAGGTGCGGCGGCCGCGGCCGGTGATCAACCGGGACAACGCGGGGTTCTGGGAAGGCGTGAGCCGGCACACGCTGCTGATACAGCGGTGCGGCGGATGCCGGACGCTGCGCTTCCCCTGGCTTCCTGGTTGCCAGGCATGTGGCTCCCCCGAGTGGGACACGGTCGAGGCGAGCGGCACCGGCACCGTCTACTCGTACGTGGTGATGCACCACCCGCCCTTCCCGGCCTTCGACCCGCCTTACGCGGTGGGGCTCATCGAACTCGCCGAGGGCGTGCGGATGGTCAGCAACGTGATCGGCGTGCCCTGTGAGGAGGTGCGGATCGGGATGCCGGTGCAGCTGGAATTCCTCTCCGTGGACGAGGAGTTGGAGCTGCCGGTCTTCCGCGGGGTCGAGGCGTGCGGCGGCCGGTCTTCCGCGGGGTCGGGGAGGGCCGAGGGCTGATGGACTTCACGCCCACCGAGGAGCAGTCCGCCGCCCAGCAGCTCGCGGCGCGGATCTTCGGCGACCTCGCGACGCACGACCGGCTCGCGGCGGCCGGTACCGCCTCGGACGCCGAGCTCTGGAAGGCGTTGTGCGCGGCCGGACTGCCGGCGGCCGTCGAGGAGATCGGGCTGCTGGGGCTGGCGCTGGTCCTGGAGGAGCAGGGCCGCACCACAGCGCAGGTACCGCTCGCGGCGACCTGCGCGTACGGCGTGCTGGCCGTCGCCCGGCACGGCACGGAGGAGCAGCGGGCACGGCTGCTGCCGGCGCTGCGGGACGGCACCGCGGTGGCGACCGGCGCGTTCCCGGCACGCCCCGTGCCGTTCCCGGCACGGGACGCCGTCACCGCCACTACCGGCGCCCGCACCGCGCCTGCGGACGCCCGCCCAGCGACTACGGGCGCCCGCCCAGCGACTACGGGCGCCCTCCCAACGTCTACGGGCGCGCGCCCAGCGACCACGGACGCCGTCACCGCGACTACGGACGTCGCCACCGCGTCCCCCTCCGGGCAGGCGAGCGTGGACGGTGGTACCGGGTGGCTGAGTGGAGTCATCCCCGTTGTGCCGTGGTTGCGGGACGCCACCCACGTACTGGTCCCGGACGCGGAGCGGGCGCTCTGGCTGGTGCGCGTCGCGGATGCCCGGGTCGAGCCGGTGGAGATGACCGCGCCCTGGGCGGCGGGACGTCTCACGCTCGACGGAACGCGGGCGGAGCGGCTGGGCGGGACGCGGGCCGAGCGGCTCGTTGGCACGCGCACAGAGCGGCTGGGCGGGCCGCGGGGGGACGGGGCAGCGGACCGGCCCCCGACGCCGTACGACGACGTGCTGGCGGGCGCTCGCATCGCCTTCGCCGCCCTGCAGGCCGGGGTCTGTGCCGGCGCGCTGGCGCGTACCGTGGCCCACACCACCACCCGCGAACAGTTCGGCCGCCCGCTCTCCACCAACCAGGCGGTCCTGCTCCGCGCGGCCGACGCGTACATGGATACCGAGGCCATCCGGGTCACCACCTACGAGGCGGCCTGGCGCCACGACGAGGGGCTGCCGTACGAGGGGCAGGCGCTGACCGCCGCCTGGTGGGCCTCCGAGGCGGGCAGGCGCGTGGTGCACACCGGCCAGCATCTGCACGGCGGCATCGGCGCGGACCTCGGCCACCCCGTCCACCGGCACTTCCTCTGGGGCCGCCAGCTCGACGCCCACCTCGGCTGCGGCGCCGAACTCCTGGAAGAACTCGGCGACTTGCTGACCAATCGGGTGACCGAGCCGGTGACGGAGCCGGTGACGGAGCCGGTGACGGAGGAGGAGCAGCATGACGATGCCTGAACAATGCGCACCTCGACAGCGCGCACCTCAACAGTGCGCACCTGACGAGCGCACACCTGATGAGCGCATGCCTGATGAGCACATGTCTGACCAGCGCACGCCGGACATCCGGGCCGGGGACGTGCTGCCCGCCCTGGAGATTCCGATCACCCGCACGCTGATCGTCGCCGGTGCCCTCGCCTCCCGCGACTACCAGGACGTGCACCATGACGCCGAGCTCGCCCAGGCGAAGGGCTCCCCCGACATCTTCATGAACATCCTCACCACCAACGGGCTGGTGGGCCGCTACCTCACCGACCATTTCGGCCCCACCGCCGTGCTGCAGAAGCTCGCGATACGGCTCGGCGCTCCCAACTACCCGGGCGACACCATGACGTTGACGGGAACGATCACCGAGGTCGACGCCTCCACGGACACCCCCACGGACGCCGTCACCGAGACCCACCACACCACCGCCCCCGCCACCGCCGAGACCACCGTCCAGATCCGCATCATCGGTACCAACGGGCTCGGTCACCACGTCACCGGCACAGCGACCCTCCACCTCCCTCCGGGTGGGGCCGCGGCGTCCTGCGCGTCCTCGCCCCGCCGTTCTCCGGAGGGCGACGTATGAGCCTGCACCGCCCCGACGCGCTCTCCGGGCGCGCCGCCATCGCCGGGATCGGCGCGACGGAGTTCTCCAAGGACTCCGGCCGTAGCGAGCTCAAACTCGCCGTCGAGGCGGTACACGCCGCGCTCGACGACGCCGGGCTGGACCCGGCCGACGTCGACGGTCTGGTCACCTTCACCATGGACACCACCCCCGAGATCACCCTCGCGCAAGCAGCGGGCATCGGGGAGCTGACCTTCTTCTCACGCGTCCACTATGGCGGGGGCGCGGCCTGCGCCACCGTCCAGCAGGCGGCCCTCGCCGTCGCCACCGGGATCGCCGAAGTAGTCGTCTGCTACCGGGCGTTCAACGAGCGCTCAGGCCGCCGCTTCGGTTCCGGCGTACAGGAACGGCAGCCCTCCGCCGAGGGCGCGGCGCTCGGCTGGAACCTCCCCTTCGGTCTGCTCACCCCCGCCTCCTGGGTCGCGATGGCGGCCCAGCGCTATCTCCACACCTACGGCCTCACCTCCGAAGCATTCGGTCATGTCGCGGTCACGGATCGCCGGCACGCCGCCCGCAACCCGGCCGCGTACTTCTACGGCAGGCCGATCACCCTCGCCGATCACGCGGCCTCCCGCTGGATCGCCGAGCCACTGCGGCTGCTGGACTGCTGCCAGGAGACCGATGGCGGCCAGGCCCTCGTCGTCACAACCCCCGAGCGGGCCCGTGACCTGCGCCGTCCGCCCGCACTGATCACGGCCGCGGCCCAGGGCGCCGGCCGCGCCCAGGAGCAGATGACCAGCTTCTACCGCGACGACCTGACCGGGCTGCCGGAGATGAACGTGGTGGCCCGCCAGCTCTGGCGCACCTCACGGCTGACCCCCGCCGACATCGACGTCGCCATCCTCTACGACCACTTCACCCCCTTCGTCCTCATGCAGCTGGAAGAGTTCGGCTTCTGCGCGCCGGGCGAGGCGGCCGGCTTCGTCGCCGCGGACGCCCTTCCGCTGAACACCCACGGCGGCCAGCTCGGCGAGGCGTACCTGCACGGCATGAACGGCATCGCCGAGGCCGTCCGGCAACTCCGCGGCACCTCCCCCAACCAGACCCCGGACGCCACCCACGTGCTGGTCACGGCGGGGACCGGCGTACCGACCTCCGGACTGGTCCTCAGCCGCGACCAAGCCGGCGCCCAGGCAGGCCCCACGCCCGGCCCCACGCCCGGCCCCATGGCCGGTCCCGCGGACAGTCCACCGGCCGGTCCCACGGCCGATCCCATGGCTGGTCCCGCGGACAGTCCACCGGCGGGTCCCACGGACGGTTCCACGGACAGTCCCCCGGGTCGCCCCTAGGGGACCGCCGCGTCCCCTCCCCCCAAAGGAGGTGGGGCCCGCCGTCTCCGTACAACTTGAGGGGGAGACCGCTTCGGCACCTGGGACCGATCCGCCCGCACCCCCCTCGCTCCTAGCGTGGGAGCCATGACCACGCCTGTGTGCACCAGCGCTTCGACCGCCGCTGTGTTCCCCAGCTTCTCGTCCTACGTACGGGCCCGGGGGCCGGTCCTGCTGCGCGCCGCGCGGTCCCTGTCCGCCAACCCGAACGACGCCGAGGACCTCCTCCAGACCGCCCTGGCCAAGACGTATGTGGCCTGGGAGCGGATCGAGGACCACCGCGCGCTGGACGGTTACGTCCGCCGCGCGCTGATCAACACCCGTACCTCGCAGTGGCGCAAGCGCAGGGTGGAGGAGTTCGCCGTCGACGAGCTCCCCGAGCCCGACCCGCTGCCGTCCCCCGACCCGGCCGAGCTGGAGGGCCTGCGCGATGCGATGTGGCGCGCGGTGATGCGGCTGCCCCCGCGCCAGCGGGCCATGGTCGTCCTCAGGTATTACGAGGACCTGAGCGAGGCCCAGACCGCCGCGGTCATGGAGGTCTCGGTCGGCACGGTCAAGAGCGCCGTCTCCCGCGCTCTGGCCAAGCTCCGCCAGGACCCCGAACTCGCCATGATCGCCTGAGGGAACGGCGGCACCCACGCGGTGGCGGTCGGCGGCCGGGCCGGCGGAATTGAGGGAGGGGACCAGCCGGCGTGTGATGTCGACGGGGGTGAAGGGCCGGTATGCCATCGGGATGCTCCTAACGGGTCGGTAGCGGCGTGGGGCGCGAGTCGCGAGTCGCGTGCTGTTTGCTTCGCGCTCCGTATTTCGTGTTCTGCGTTTCGCGTTTCGCGCTCCGCGCTCCGCGCGTCCTGCGTCGTGCTTCGCGTTTCTTGCTGGTACAACTCTCCCTCTGCAGCCGCGGGTTGAGCATCAGTGATCAACCCTGGTCCGACCCTGAGGTGAACCCTGACAGTGCTCCGGGGCAAGCGGACGATCAGCGTCCCCCGGCACGTTCGCGTTGCCTAAACTCGGGGCGGGTGGACGCGTGCGGGGGCCGGGGGCCGTGAGACGACGGGGGCGCAAGTGAGCAATCCGATACCTATACCCACGGCTCTGGCGCTGCCACCGGTACGCACGAGGGGGAGGCTGCGGCGGGTATGGCGTTCCCGGAAGGCACTGGCTGGGCTCACTCAGTGGGTGATCGACTGGGGGATCCCCTTCGCGGTCGGCATCACCCTGCTGTCCGTCTTCGCCTCCCGGGCGGCGAGCCCGAGCGAGGTCTACCGGACGTTCACCCTCATCGATCCCCCGGGCCACACCCTGCTGTGGCTGGCCTCGGTCATCGGCTGGCTGGCCGTACCGGCGGTCATCGGTGGGGTGGCAGGTCATGTGATCGCGACCCGCATCCAGAGCGTGAAGTCGATCTCCACCAGCACCCTGTTCCAGCGACGCACCTGGAGTGCGCGACTCCGGCCGCCGTCCCGGATCGACTACCTCGGGAACTACTTTCACGGCACACTGGCGGAGCAGGCCTTCGTGGACGCCTTTGTGCGCATCGCCCACCGCAATGACTGGATGAAGGCGCAGGACCACTGGGAGGTCATCATCCGGGACACGATGAGTACCCAGCAGTTTTCCAAGCTCGATCGGCACGAGTGCCTGCGTCAGGCACAGGACACCACGCGTATCCACATGCGGCCGGCGGCGCTCGTCGGGTTGTGCGTGGTGTGCATTGCTCGTAAGCCGTAGGGCTTGTGAGCCGTAAGCAGGGAGAGGGTGGCGGTCGATGCAGGCTGAGAGTGCGGTGGAGATCGTGCGGGCATCCTTGGCGCTGGCGTTTCCCACCGCCACCGAAGAGGGCCTGACCCGGGCCGCCGAGCTCGTGCTGCGCTGGGGCTCCGAGGGGGTAGGGGTGCAGCTGGAGCCGGATCTGGCGGAGCGGATGCTGCACGACCTGATATTGGTCACCGGCCAGGACGAGGACGAATTCGACGCGGCCCGGGAGCCGGGCGGCGAGCTCACACGCGTTGAGCCGGCGCAGAGCCGCGCCTGGAGCCGTACGAGGGAAACACAGGACGACGGGCTCCCGTACATCCCCCGGCCGCCGGAGCAGCGAGGACGGCACCGCTTCCGGGGCGGGCCGGGGCAGGAGCCCGGGCGCGGGACGTACCCCACGGACTAGCGGACCAGGACGCGTCACGCCCGGGGACTGCCCTCACATGCCCGGCGACTGCCCTCACGTGCCCGGGGACTGCCCTCACGTGCCCAGGGGCCGCTCGTCATGCCCAGGGATTGTCCGTCACGCCCCTGTGCCGCCCGTAACCCCCACGAACCGTCCGGCGGCCGACCGGCCGGGCGGTGTTACGTCTCGCGGTTCACCAGCAGTCTGCCGACTGCCTCTTCCAGTTCGGCGACGCGGTCGGCGAGGTGGGTGCGGTCGACCGAGGAGGCGTCGCGCAGCAGGAGCTCCAGGTCTGCCAACTGGCCGGCGATGTCCGCCAGACGGGCCGCATCGCCGGGGGCGGGCGTGGTGGCGGTAGCAGGGGCCGTGGGTGTCGTCGGATGGGGGACGGGGCCTTCAGGAGGGCCGCCGGCCACCTCGGTCTCCCCGTGCACCTCGGTCGCCCCGTGCGCCCCGGGCTCTCCGTGCGCCTTGGATGCCCCGGACGTCGCGGATGCGGCCGCGCTCTCCGGTACATCGGCAGACGCACCAGCCTCCTCCGCCCCGCGAGCCTCCGTGGACGTGGCGGTGGACGTGGACGCGCCCGCCGCCTGTTCGGTTTCGGCGGCGCCCGGGCGGTTCTCGTTCGTGAGGAGCCGCTTCAATTGCTCTGCCTGAGCGGCCAGTTGGCGGTTTTTGCGGTGGAGGTCCAGGAAGACGTTCACCTTGGTGCGCAGGAGCCAGGGGTCGAAGGGCTTGATGAGGAAGTCGGCGGCGCCGACCGTGTAGCCGCGGTAGGCGTAATTGGGGTCGACCGAGGCGCCGGTGAGCAGAATGATGGGCACGTCCTTCGTCTGGTCCAGGCCCTTGATGTTGGCCGCGGTCTCGAAACCGTTCATGCCGGGCATCAGGACGTCGATGAGGACCACCGCGAATTCCTCGCGGAGCATTGCCTTGAGGGCTTCTTCGCCGGAGCGGGCGCGGACGACTTTCTGGGTGAGCGAGCCCAGTACGGCCTCCAGGGCGACGAGGTTCTCCTCCATGTCGTCCACGATGAGGATGCTCGATGAGGTGTCCGGTGTCGTCGTCATGACCGCCGCCCTGACTCCGGTCCCGCCGTATCGTCCTGCGGGTCGGCCTCCCCGGTCTCCACGGTCTCCTTGGCCCCCTTGACCCCCTTGACCCCCTTGGTTTCCCCGGCCTTCCCGATTTCCCCGGCCTTGCCGACATCCTTGATCTCCCCGGCCTTCCCGACCCCCTTGACCTCCCCGGCCTTCCCGCTCTGCCCGGCCTCGTCCCCGGCGGTGTACGGATCGCAGCCCCCGGAATCCTGGGCCGGATTCGGGTCCAGCAGTTGGCAGATCACCGAAAGCAGACGGTCCACGTCCACCGGTTTCGGGATGTAATCGTTGGCGCCGCTGTCGATCGCCTTTTCGCGGTCGCCGGGCATGGCCTTCGCGGTGAGTGCGATGACCGGCAGGTCCGCGAATCGGGGGGCTTGTCGGATCGCCTTGATCATCTCGTAACCATCCATTTCCGGCATCATGATGTCCATCAGCACCAGGGAGACGTCCGGTGTCCGGTCGAGAACTTCAAGGCCCTCGCGGCCGTTCTCGGCGTATTTCACATTGATGCCGACCCGGCCCAGTACGTGGGTGAGCGCGAAGACGTTGCGGATGTCGTCGTCGACGATGAGGATCCGGCGGTTCATCAGGATCTGGCCGGCGCGGCCGCTCAGCCAGTCCTTGAGGCGGGTGGTCTCGGGCCAGGTCACGTCGCCGCCGTCGGTGGGGCGGGGGACCGTACGGGGGGTGGCCGACTCGGGCCTGCCGGGGAAGACGTCGCCCTTCGCCGGGCCCTGGCCGCCCGCTGCGGGGGCGGACGGCACGGTCGGAGCGGCGGGTGCGCCCAGGGTGACGGGGGCGAGCCCGGTTCCGCGGGCGGCCGCTCCGCCCGGACGGTGCTCCGCCGCGCCGCCGGGACGGCCCTCGGGCCCGCCGTCGGGCCTGGGTTCGGTGCCGTCGACGGGCCGGGGTGACGCGGCCGGGCCGAGGGGCGGGAGCGGTGCGGTGTAGCGGGCCGGGACGTAGAGGGTGAAGGTCGAGCCGACGTCGGGTTCGCTCTCGGCGGTGATCCGGCCGCCGAGCAGCGCCGCCATGTCGCGGCTGATGGACAGGCCGAGGCCGGTGCCGCCGTATTTGCGGTTGGTGGTGCCCTCGGACTGCTGGAACGCCTCGAAGATCCCGCCGAGTTTCTCCGGCGGAATGCCGATACCGGTGTCCTTGACGGAGAACGCGACGACATCGTCGGCGGTGCGCAGCGATTCCTCCTCGAAATGCCGCCCGGAAACGCGTGCCACGAGGAGTTCCACGCCACCGGTGGAGGTGAATTTCACCGCGTTGGAGAGGAGGTTGCGGAGGATCTGCTGCAGGCGCTGTTCGTCGGAGAACAGTTCCTCGGGGACGTCGTCGGCGACCTTGACGTCGAAGGCCAGGCCGCGGTCGACGGTGAGCGGCCGGAAGGTCGCGCGGACGTAGTCGAGGAGTTTGATGAGCGGCAGCGGCTTGGGGTGCACGTCCATCCGGCCGGCCTCGATCTTCGACAGGTCGAGGATGTCGTTGATCAGCTGGAGCAGGTCGGAGCCGGCCCGGTGGATGGTGACCGCGAATTCCACCTCCTGCGCGGAGAGCCGCCCCTCGGGGTTGTCGGCGAGGAGCCGGGAGAGCACCAGCAGGGAATTCAGCGGGGTGCGCAGCTCGTGCGACATGTTCGCCAGGAATTCGGACTTGTACTGGGAGGAGGTGGCGAGGAGTGCGGCCTTCTCCTCCAGTTCGGCGTTGGTGAGCTGCAACTCGTCGGACCGCTGGCGGAGTTCGGCGGTGAGCCGCTGGGATTCCGAAAGCAGCGATTCGGTACGGGAGTTGGCGATGATGGTGTTGATGGACACCCCGATGGTGTTCACGAACTGGTCGATGAAGGCGAGGTGGACATCGCTGAAGCGGCTGAAGGACGCCAGCTCGATGACGCCGAGCACCTGGTCCTCGAAGAGGACCGGCAGGATGACGAGGCTGGCCGGGGCCGCGGCGCCCAGACCGGAGCTGATGGTGATGTAGTCGGGCGGCACGGCGTCGACCACGATCCGCTTCTTCTCCATGGCGGACTGGGTGATCAGCCCCCAGCCGGGGGTGCCCAGACGCAGCCGCGGCAGGGAGCGCCGGCCCTCGGGCTGGCCGGTGCCGTAACCGGCGATCAGCTCCAGGCCCTCGCCCGGCTCGGCGCCCGCCTCGGCCAGGAAGAACGCGCCGAACTGCGCGTTCACCAGCGGGGTCAGCTCGCGCAGGATCAGGTCGGCGACCTCGACCAGGTCGCGGTGGCCCTGCATGAGGCTGGCGATACGGGCGAGGTTGGACTCCAGCCAGTCCTTGGCACGGGTGGTCTCGCGGAGGTTGGCCACCATCAGGTTGACGTTGTTCTTCAGCGCGGCGACCTCGCCCTGCGCGTCCACGGTGATCGAGCCGGACATGTCGCCCTGGGTGACCGCGCTGGCCACCTCGGCGATCGCGCGCACCTGCGTCGTCAGGTTCAGTGCCAGGTCGTTGACGCTGGTGGTCAGCCGCTTCCAGGTGCCGTAGACGCCCTCGACCCGGGCCTGGCCGCCCAGCTGCCCCTCGCTGCCGACCTCGCGGGCGACCCGGGTCACCTCGGAGGAGAACGAGGAGAGGGTGTCGACCATGGTGTTGATCGTCGTCTTGAGTTCGAGGATCTCGCCGCGGGCGTCGACGTCGATCTTCTTGGACAGGTCGCCCTTGGCGACGGCGGTGGCGACCTGGGCGATGTTGCGGACCTGGGACGTCAGGTTGTCCGCCATGAAGTTGACGTTGTCGGTGAGGTTCTTCCAGACACCGGACACGCCGTGGACCTGGGCGCGGCCGCCCAGCCGGCCCTCGGTGCCGACCTCGCGGGCCACCCGGGTCACCTCGTCGGCGAACGCCCGCAGCTGCTTGACCATGGTGTTGACGGTGTCCTTGAGTTCGAGGATCTCGCCGCGGGCGTCGACGTCGATCTTCTTGGACAGGTCACCGTTGGCGACGGCCGTGGTCACCTGGGCGATGTTGCGGACCTGGGAGGTCAGGTTGAGCGCCATCGAGTTGACGTTGTCGGTGAGGTCCTTCCAGACCCCGGAGACGCCCCTGACCTGCGCCTGACCGCCCAGGTTGCCTTCGGTGCCGACCTCGCGGGCGACGCGGGTGACCTCGTCGGCGAAGGCGGAGAGCTGGTCGACCATGGTGTTGATGGTCGACTTCAGTTCGAGGATCTCGCCCTTCGCCTCGACGGTGATCTTCTTGCCGAGGTCGCCCTCCGCGACCGCGGTGGCGACCTGGGCGATGTTGCGGACCTGGGACGTGAGGTTGTCCGCCATGAAGTTGACGCTCTCCGTGAGGTCCTTCCAGACCCCCGATACGCCCCTGACCTGGGCGCGGCCGCCCAGCTGGCCCTCGGTGCCGACCTCGCGGGCGACGCGGGTGACCTCGTCGGCGAAGGCGGAGAGCTGGTCGACCATGGTGTTGATGGTCGACTTCAGTTCGAGGATCT